>DATJDP010000082.1:0-43700 GCA_035497355.1 Flavipsychrobacter sp. | reverse complement strand
ATAAAAGCAGTTGTTGGTAGGTCATCACCTTTTAAAGAAGCCGTCCACCCGAAAAGGTTGCTGAAGAAGCGGATCAAAACCGATCGCTGCTGTTAATCATTATCAACAATTCGTTCTTTGTGCTTATCCCGAACTCAGGTTTTAAGGTCCCTCGCGACTCCAATGTGCTTTCGTTTCACTTCTATGGGAGCGCCCTTCATGTCTGTCGGCGCAAACGTTTCCCCTGTCTGCTTTTTCTTTTTGCCACTTGCTACTTTGCTTTTCCGCAAGGTATACTGTTCGCACCTTGTGGAAAATCGTTCTCCCCTTAAAGGATTTTCTTTTCCCCACTGGCAGTTCACTCCACTCAATAAGCTATTGCTTCTACGACGATGTGGTGCAAGACAAAAGCCATCCGGGTTAAGAAGGGCCTTCTTGTTCTAAGGTCAGCACTGTTTCCACCACTTCGGGCCAGAAATACTCTGCCGTTTTGGCCTATTTTACGCGATCTTTTCAAAGGGCTATCCTTAACGGGTCGCCTGTTTGTAATTCGAGATCGGTCCAATGGCAAAAAAGAGACCGTACCATGGTTATGATACGGCCTGTTTATGTTAGCTTTTCAGTTTGTCTAATATGTATTCCACCAATCTTCTGTGCTCCATTTGTAGGAGAATGGCATGATCAGCAGTGAAATGGCGAAGTTCGATTTTCCAACCAGCTTAGCCGTACCCTTTGTATCGATTCCTCCTCCGCTTTCAGAATGTTTGTAATCCATATAAGTAAGATCGCCGATGGCATACATCGCTCTCACCTTCATGCAAATCCCTGCATAGATGCCTACTTCTGCCTTCACATAAGGTGCTACGCTAAATGCCGGATCGAGCGTGATGGGTACGCCGGTGAGGGTGGTAAGTGCATACGAGGGATAAACGCCCGCACCAATAGCACCGCAAAACCGTGGGTGCTTCAACGATACTGCATGTGCACCGTATTTAATATCAAGGCCTATCGGCAAGGCCATTTGGACGGTAGCCCCGTCCAGTTCAAAATTATTTTCATAGGCAAAACCGGGAACTTTAGATTTCCAGGTCATGAGATTGTACATGTAATCGACGTTCAGACAGAGTGAAGTTGCCTGTCCGAGTCTCTTTAATGGAAAATACGTACCTGCCGTAAAGCCCCATGACAAGGTGGTTTCCATTTCATACGGTTTGTAGGCGGTGTCTACATCTCCCTGCCCAAACCCCTTCAGCATAAAAGTGGAAGTATAGTCGGCCTTATTACTCAGGAAAGAATAGCCTAACTGAAGATGGCTGATGACACCGGGAAACTTTGCAAAGCTCGAAAAGGGTAAAAACAAAATAGCGGTAAATAAGCACGCTTTTAGTTTGCTATTCATAAACGTAGAGAATTATGTCGTAAACATAATACAAATTAATTACCATGTCAACTGTTGGTGGTAGTAAAATTCGTCGTCAGAAAAGAATTGGTATCCGGCTAACAAAACGCAGATACCGCGATTGCCACAATCGGCAGGCGGCTCCGTTACGCGAGGATCTTCGAAGAGACTGCAATGTGACGGTGATCAGCGACAACAGGCAAGTGCCCTCCGCACACCAGTAGACGCCTACAGAACAAAGACTCGTGCGGAACAAAAGGGGTAAAAATGAATATCCCAATACGGGAACTTTCCTTATCTTTGATAAAAGTGGATGATTGAGAGTAATTGCCAAAAAGATACTACGGGAATTTTGGGGAAAGCACGCGGATAGCGAACAACAGTTGAAAATATGGTATCAGGAAGTAAGCAAGGCTAAGTGGAAAACTACAAAAATCATTAAAAGTGAATATCCATCGGCAAACTTTCTGGCAGAAAACAGGGTTGTTTTCAATATCAAAGGCAATCACTACCGGTTGATCGTGAAAATTAACTACGATTACCAAATAGTATGGATCCGCTTTATCGGTACACATGCTGAGTATGACAAAGTAGACGCCACTAAAATTTAAACCATGACCATTAAACCGATAAAAACGAAAAAAGATTATAACCAGGCTATAGAAAGGCTGGAAGCAATTTTTGACGCTCAAAAAGGCACTTCCCAGGGAGATGAGCTGGAGGTGCTAAGCATCCTGATTGAGAAATATGAAGATGAGCATTTTCCGGTAGGATTGCCCGATCCCATCGAAGCTATCAAGTTCCGAATGGAACAACTGGGTTACAATCAGGCAGACCTGGCAAAGGTGGTGGGACTGAAGAGTCGCGCTAGCGAAATCTTAAGTAGAAAAAGGAAACTGTCGTTAGACATGATCCGGCAACTGCACGACAAACTGCATATTCCTACCGATGTGTTAGTACAGCCTTATTAATTGACACATAGGGGCCTCATTTGGAAAGCAAGGAAGGGAAATAATGCAACTTACATGACTGGTATAGTCTTCCCAATCAGCTTGTTGTTAGTTTCCCTTCAAAGCCAGCCTCTTCAGGTCGCTTTTAATCTCGCTTAAGCTTCGGGCCATGTCTATTAGTGGCACTTCCGCAGGCGGTATGGTATCGCTTATGTAATTGACGAACTGCCAGACCTCAAGCACCTCGGAAACGTTCACTTCGTAGGGACGATAAACAGGATTAAGTGATTCGAGCAAAAGCGCCCGGCTTTGCCTGATCTTATTCGTTACGAACTTAAACACAATGCCGTCGTCTTTCGTAATAACAATACAGGGAATGCGTTCTTTGATACTCGTCCAGTCCTCCACATATTGCGCGATAACGAGGGAGTCTTCCGGTATAGGGTACATCGAGTCGCCAACGGTGGGGAACATGCGAAATTTCCTATCCTTTGGCAGAAACGGAAGGTGAAAAACAGGCAGTTTGCTGATAAACTCAGGATCGCTAAAGCCGGAAAGATACCCTGCCCTTGCTTTTTGTGTTACAAACTCAATATTGTCTTCGTTGCTGATGTTTACCGTGGTAGCCAGCACTTTCAGTCGTTTGCCGCTGATGTATTCATTACTTGCAGACTGCAGTTCTATCAGTTGCGTTTCCTTTACTTGCTGCAGGTCTATCTTGATCAGGGCATCTATGCTAAAGCGGAAATATTCAGAAAAACGGACGAGATCCTCCACTACGGGGTTAACCGTCTGGCCGTTTTCATGCGCATTAAGTTTCGATCTTGAAATATTAAGCTGCTGCGCCAGTTCTTCCTGGCTCAGCCCTTTTCTTAAACGAAGGAAGCGAAGATTGGCCGCCCAGTAGTTCTTTACCTTAATTGTCTTTTCAGGCATTATTACTGTCTTTTTTTCAACGCTAAAAGTAACAAAGAAAAAGGACAGTTACTCAACTACCGACTGCGGCTTCAACAATCTGATCACTTCTTTTTGCAGCAATTCCTTATCAACCGGCACAACGCCCACCTGCTCACATACCAGGCCACCAGCGATATTTGATATCTCGGCCATTAGCCGTACATCATTCGTAAGTGCGTAGAGAAGGGACGCTGTGGCTATTACGGTGTCACCAGCACCAGATACATCGGCTATATTGCGGATATGAGAAGGCAGCACAGATGATGTTTTGCCATCGTTATAAAACACGCCTTTTTCAGAAAGCGTAATGAAGGTGATGCTATGATTTAAAACCTTTCGAAGGGAGGCGTGTACTTCATTGAGTGACTCCTGCCCGACCTTTTCCATTGAAATATTGAGTCCTTCCCGTACTTCTTTCAGATTAGGCTTGAAGATGGTAACGCCCTGATAAGCAAGAAAATTCTTCTTCTTAGGATCCACGGTGGTCACTATGCCGATCGCGTTGCAATGATTAATGATCCGTTGAATGACGTTTTCTTTCAACACACCTTTATTGTAATCTTCAAAAATGACAACCTGCGGCTTTTGTATCTGAAGATAGCGCAATGTACGGTCTATGAAATCATGCTCTTCTTCCGTATAAAGCTCTTCAGTTATTTCATCGTCAAGGCGCATCATCTGCTGGTTTCTGCTGACTACCCGTGTTTTAGTGGTAGTAGGACGATGAGTGCTTTTTAAGATAAGATCTTTATTAATACCGGCCTCTTCCGCCAGTTGCAGCAACAGCTCTCCGTCGCGGTCGTCGCCTACAACGCTTGCCAGTGTTACTTTAGCCCCAAGGCTCCTGCAGTTCAGCGCTACATTGGCGGCTCCTCCAAGCCGGCTCTCTCTTTTCTTTAATGCGACTATAGGTACCGGTGCCTCCGGCGAAATACGCTCTACCTCTCCCCACCAGTAGTTATCCAACATTACGTCTCCGACAACAACAACATGCAACTGCTCCATTTTTTGGAACAACGCTTCAATATCTTCTTTATAATTGATCGCTTCCACTTTTCTTCTTAATAGTATAGTAAATAGGAATACCGATAAGCACAATGATCAGTCCCGGCCATGTGTACTCCGGCTTATAGAACAACAGGATGATACAAATGGTGGCCGCCAACACAATATAAAGCGCAGGTATAAAAGGATATCCAAAAGCCTTATAAGGACGCGGATGATCAGGCGCAGTCTTTCTCAGTTTGAAAACACCTAAAATGGTAAGAATGTAGAAAAGCAAAACGGTGAAAATGATAAAATCGAGCAAGTTACCATATTGTCCGCTGAGACAAAGAAGACACGCCCATAGGCACTGCATCCAGAGGGCATTGCGTGGTACGCCGCTATTATTCAGCTTACCGGCCACCGGTAAAAACAATCCATCATGAGCCATGGTATAGTAAACACGTGCGCCGGATAGAATCAAACCGTTGTTACAGCCGAAGGTAGAAACCATGATAAGAATGGCAATAAAGGAGGTGCCGACTGTACCGAATATCTTCAGAGCGGCTGCAAGGGCTACCCTGTCTGATGGTGCATTGGCAATCTCGGATATGCTCATTACATTCAGGTACATCAGATTCATAGACACGTACAATAGCGTTACTACCAGTGTACCGATAAAAAGGCTTAATCCGATATTACGCTCCGGTCTTTTGATCTCCCCGGCAATAAAAGTCACATTGTTCCATGCGTCGCTGGAGAACAACGCTCCCACCATAGCAACACCAAGGGCAATGATCAATGAAGAGCCAGATAACGATTGATGACTAATGACTCCCGGCGCAGTTGTTATCTTCTTTGCCATCCATGCCGCGTCCCAGTTGCCATGCCAGATGCCTGCATCTTTGAACATCATGAAACCGAAGCCAATAAGCGCGGCCATGGCTAAAATCTTGGCAAAAGTGAAAACGAACATGATCCACTTACCGCTTTTTACGCCAGACGAATTGATTAAAGTAAGGAGAACTATAGTAACAATACCGGTGAGCTGGGCTGCAGAAATCTTAAAATCCTTTATGAACCCGAGATCAACGGGACCATACAGCACGTTGCCATCGCCCAAAGATGGAAAAAGGTATCCTGCAAACTTGCCGAACGCCACCGCTACCGCAGCGATCGTCCCTGTTTGTATCACCGCAAAAAAGGCCCAGCCATACAGGAAGCCATATAATTTGCCATAAGCTTCGCGAAGGTAGACATACTGACCTCCTGCCTTTGGAAACATGCCACTCAGCTCGCCATAGCTCAGGGCAGCAGTAAGCGTAATAAAACCTGATATAAGCCAAACCGCAATAAGCCAGCCTGCGCTTCCTACATTACGGGCAATATCTGAGCTAACAATGAATATACCGGAGCCGATCATTGAACCCATGACGAGCAGGGCGCCGTCGAGTAAAGTGAGCGATCGGTGAAAGTGATGCTTGTTTTCCAATTGAGCGTGTTTTCAGAAAAATACTATTTTTTCTTTGTCGTGTCGCTCATTTTTTTGGCCCGGTCATTCATTCCGTGTATCACATCTTCAGTAATATTATACTTTTCGTCCGCAAGCAATATCTGGCTTGCTTCCTGGGAATAGGAAAGAATATAGTCGTATCCTTTGTTCTTGTTATACTCTTTCAGAAAGGTGTCCAGTTCATCGTGCAGTTTCTTATTGAAGGCATCTTTCTCTTTCACCAACTCCTCAGTCAAAGCCTGCTGCCGAAGCTGAAGGCTTTGCTGCATTTGCAACAATTGCTTTTGTGTCGCTTCTCCTTCACTTTGGGAAATATTACCGCTTTGAATTTTTCGCTGGAACGCTTCCACATTATGTTGGTACTGCTGTGCTGAACGCTCCAGTTCATTCTGCATAGACTGCTGGCGCTTATTGAACTCCTCTCTCTTACTTCTCAGAAAGTCGTAATGCTCTTCAAAAGTATCTATGTCAACGTATGCTACTTTAAAGCGACCATCATTGGATGCAGATGCGGTTTTTGAGTTGGTGGTCACATTCTTCTCTCCTGAAAAATGAAGGCCAAACAGTACAACTACGCCTATCACTGCTATTACGCTAAGGATGGTGGATGCGTTCTTCATCGGGCAAATATTATTATTGAATTGGAATTGATTAAATGATATCAGAGCGCAAAAATAGCACCTAACTTGTACTTATATAGTAGCTAACGCAAAAAGGTTACGATTAGTACAAAAAAAGGCCGCCCAATGGGCGGCCTGTCTTGCATATTTATCTTTTACTCAAGACGGAACACAATCGGCAGGGTGTAATAAACCTTTACAGCCTTACCATTTTGTTTACCCGGCTTCCACTTAGGCATCTTCATAACCACACGTTTTGCCTCTTCATCACAGCCTCCACCGATTCCCTTCACAACATTCACATCAGAAACATCTCCGTTCTCGTCTACGACGAAGCGTACCGTTACACGTCCCTGGATGTTATTTTCCTTTGCCAGTTCAGGATAACGAAGATTTTTACTCAAAAATTCGTTCACGTTCACTGAAGGCTCCGGCATCTGCTCTACATAAGTAAAGATCTGTGGTGGCGGTGGCGCTTCTACAGCTCCTGTTCCCGGTCCCGGATCCACAATACCCGGATCAATACCATTCGGATCTCCCTCCTGGGTTTTGATGCCTGCAGATTTGTTCTCCAGTTCCTTCACTTCTGGTGGCTTTTCCTCCTCCTTTACCTCTTCGTCTTTCTTAATCACGGGAGGTGTAAACTTAACCGTCGGCTTCACCGGTGGCGGTGGTGCAGGCGGTGGCGGTGGTGGTGGCTTTTTAGGATCAATTGGTGGCGGCTCTGCAAGAGTTACCTCCTTCATCATCGCAACCTTTTTATGATCGTCCTTAGGCTTCATATTCAGCACCACTGCATAAGCCGCAGTGGCAACACCAATACCAGCCAACACGAGCAAAGCCCTGCCTACGCGCTTAGGATAGTTTTTGCGCAACTCATAGCCGCCGTACTTTTTGTTTCGGCCCTCGAATAGGATATCGAGGTAGTCGCTTTTGAGTATTTTATTAATATCCATTGTTAATGATAGCTTTAAAATAAGACGCCAAACGGCATGCAATCCATAATATTTATTGCTCTCCGTTTGCCGTTTCTGTTGACTTTATAAAATCTTTATCAACATCTGTAATATCAACGATAGCATAGACCCTCACATCGTTAATATTCATTTCGTCGAGCATGTTCACGAGGTCTTCATAAGTGCTGGTTCTATCGGGTTTGATCAGAACAGTTAACTGATCTTTTCCTGATAAAGCACCCTGTTGCTTCAGCTCATCAACGCGCTTCTTCTTATCAATGATCGCATCGCGGATTCCACCCTTTGGCTTGAAATAGGTGACCTGTACATTTGGCGGATTCGCAGGATCGCTTGCAAGTCCCTCGTAATAGTAAATACGGTGATCTTTGCTTAGTAATATCGTCATTGCCACACTTTCCTTCACCTTAGTCTGATCCTTCTCTTCAATTTTCTCATTGTTAGGCATGTTGATCTCCATCGTCTTTGGCTTAGACATGGTAGTGGTATACATAAAGAATGTAATCAACAGAAAACCCAAATCCACCATCGGCGTAAGGTCTATACGTGTGGAAAGCTTTTTACCTTTTTTGACCCCAGGACCCTTCTTATGCCCGCCACTACTCGACACATCCATTTCTGCCATGGTACTATTATTTTAAAAGGTTACTTAATGTTAGTTATAATTTTCAGTGGTTAGTTGTTAGTATATATATACTGTTCACTACCTATTGTGCCTTCATTCCCTTCATCTGCTGATCATAGGCGGCAGTTCCCGGAGGTACTGCTTTCAGACCTGTAATCAGGTTAAACTTAAATATCTTCCAGTTTTCAAGAGTCTTGATTACCTTTTTGATATCAGGATAACTTGCGTCACCATCGGCCTTTATTGCAATCCGCAGCTTCGGATTGTTATTGCGGGCAATACGGATCCACGCCGCTAACTCATTTTGATCAGATGTGTTTACGGTATCCGTCGGAATTCCGGCAGTTTGTTTGTCAAACTCTTGTTGTTCGTCAGGCGTTGCATCAAGATAAGATTTCAACTGACTGAAAGGAACGCCAACGGAAGCACCCACGGAAAAATTGGTTTTCTCCTGTTGTGTGAGGCCGAGATTCTTATATTCGTCAATATCATTAATAATCTCCATACGGTCATTCTTACTGTCTACTGTAAAGAATATGCGACCTTTTGGATCAACAGTGATTAACATGATATCGTTATCAGGAATCGGAATTTCCGAAATTGAGTTTGGCGTTACCACCGTTACCGGCTCATCCGGCTTGAAGCGTGTTGCCAACATAAAGAATGTTAGCAACAGGAAAGCTACGTCGCACATGGCTGTCATGTCTACGTTCGTGCTTTTCCTTGGCATTTTGAGTTTAGGCATCGCTAAATGATTTTCTTCACCGTTTACATAATAAGATTAAAAACAGAGCATTTTCCACAGATCAATTACACAATTTTCTGCTTTGTCTATTACTTATAGTTTGCAGCAAAGCTTTGAGTCAGTGTGAAACCACTCTCATCAATACCGAATGTAATACCGTCTATAATGGTTGTATAAAAGTTGTAAGCTACGATCGCTACGAAAGATGTACCGATACCCAGAGCGGTGTTTACAAGTGCTTCAGAGATACCAGCCGCAAGTGCAGCAGCATCAGGAGCACCGGCAGTTGCCATCGCAGCGAAGGCGCGGATCATACCTAATACTGTACCGAACAGACCGAGCAGCGTTGCGCAGGAAGCGATAGTAGAAAGGAACACCAGGTTCTTTTCCAGCATAGGAAGCTCCAGTGCTGTTGCTTCTTCGATCTCCTTTTGAATACTCAAAATCTTTTGATCGGTATCCAGCTCGTGAAGATTCACCATCTCACGGTACTTTACCAGCCCTGCACGCATTACATTACCTACAGAACCCGACTGTTTGTCGCACTCTGCAAGCGCAGCATCAACATTCTTATTAGCTAAGTGATATTGAACTTTACGTACAAATTCTGCATTGTTAACTTTCCCTCTTGCTTTGAAGATGGTAAGAGCGCGCTCTACTACGAAAGCAAGCAATGTAAGCAACGTAGCCATAAGGATAGGTACTACGAAACCGCCCAGATACATATTACCGAGGAAGCTTTTAGGCTTATGCTTCTCCGCATCAAGGAAGTTGTCAGGATTACCCAGAACAAACTTGTAAATTAATATACCTAAAATGATACAGACAACAACGACCAGGAAATTGATCAACATGTTATTTGCATTCTTAGGTTTTCCTGCACGTGAACCCGGTTTTGCTGCGGCTGTTTTTACGTCTGCCATAATTCTGATTTTTGTTTCTGTTTTTACGGTTAATTACTGTTAAAACGCTTATTTGTGCGCTTGCAAAGATATAGGTACACTTTAAAAAAACAATTTGCCCATAAAATTTTTACAGGAAAATAATACAGATTACAAAGTTGTGACTGTTGCAAATCTTTGAAAGACTTTCAAATGCGTTTTCCCTAAACGAAAGGAGGCCGAAGTTATTGTTTTAGCGCTCTTTCTTTAGCGCCAAAAAGCAATTTTAACATTTACCTTTGCGCGCCGATGGCGTTTGGCCGAGGGCTGACAGCAAAAAGCTGATAGCAGAGGGCCGACGTCAGAGGGCAGAACACAGACGGATGACGTACGAAGAAACGGGTTGCCGGTTGGAGACTTAGTGCCTTTGGGCCGGAGTGGCCAATAAAAAGCAGTATTTCGTAGGTGTGGTTAAAAAAAGAATTGATTTCATCATAAAACAAAAAATAACGAAACGTAAAATAGATACAAGAAATGAGCTTTAATCCATGGCATTCCGTCAGTTTCGGAGAAGACGTACCGCATAAGGTAAACGCGGTCATTGAAATACCTAAGAATTCGCGGGCAAAATATGAACTGGATAAAGAGACTGGTATGCTAAAGCTGGACCGTGTCCTTTATTCGTCAGTTTACTATCCCGCCAACTATGGCTTTATTCCCCGTACTTATTGCGACGACAAAGATCCGCTGGACATCCTGGTGCTTTCCCAGATAGAGATGCAGCCACTTTGTCTCGTAGAAGCGAAAATCATTGGAGTAATGCGAATGCTTGACCAGGGCGAGGCTGATGATAAGCTAATCGCCGTGTGTGCCCAGGATATGAGTGTGGCTCATATTAATGACATCAGTGAATTGCCTTCTCATTTCATCGACGAACTGCGTCACTTTTTCGAAGAATATAAAAAGCTTGAAAATAAGCTAGTAAAGATCGAAGAGTTTCAGGGAGAGCGGATCGCCAAGAAGATCTTGCAGCACGCTATAAAAGACTATGAAGTTATGTTTCAAAAATAATTGCACTAATATTAAGGCCTGTTTTGCACCCTAAAAACAAATATCAGGAGTGCAGGTGAGCTTTGAATCTTAGCACCTTTGTGCACTAGAACCGAAGCATATATTAATAATCAATAAACGAATAAAGGTGGGTTGGAAATTAGTTTAAGAAGTCGATCAAACAACAGCCAACAACAGCCAATAACATCCAGGGATATGAAACGCACAAAGATCAAAGATATCTTAAGCAAACAGCAGACGGACTATGATGTAGTAGTAAAGGGCTGGGTGCGCTCCTTTAGAAATAATCAGTTTATCGCACTCAACGATGGGTCTTGTCTTAACAACCTTCAGATAGTAGTAGATCTTAAAACCGATTCGAATGTGATTAAAAATATTACTTCAGGCGCGGCTATTAGTGTGCAGGGCACAGTGGTGCCGTCCCAGGGGAAGGGACAAAGAGTAGAAGTAAAAGCCGGCGCAGTAGAGATCCTCGGTAATTGCGACCCTGATAAATACCCGCTGCAGCTAAAGAATCGCCCAAGCCTTGAATACCTGCGCGAAATCGCTCACCTGCGGTTCCGGACAAATACTTTTGGTGCGGTCTTTCGGGTTCGCAATACCCTGGCCTTTGCTATTCATAAGTTCTTTAATGATCGGGGCTTTGTATATCTGCATACGCCGATAGTTACAGCATCGGATGCGGAAGGTGCAGGCGAAATGTTTCGGGTCACTACCCTCCCTTTAGACAATCCGCCGAGAAATGAGCAAGGTGCTATTGACTTTACAGAAGACTTTTTCGGTCGCAGCACCAATCTTACCGTGAGCGGTCAGCTAGAGGGCGAACTTGGTGCAACCGCATTAGGCGAGGTCTATACCTTCGGGCCTACCTTTCGTGCAGAAAACTCTAACACTGCAAGGCACCTTGCTGAGTTTTGGATGATAGAACCAGAAGTAGCCTTTAGCGATCTGACCGATAATATGGATCTTGCTGAAGACTTCATTAAGTACATTATTCAATATACGCTCGATCATAACCGTGAGGACCTCGAATTTCTGACACAGCGCCTTGCGGAAGAGGAAAAACAAAAGCCTCAGAACGAGCGCAGTGAAATGGGCCTGCTGGAAAAGCTGGAATTCGTGGTCAACAACAATTTTGAGCGCATCACTTATACTGACGCAATCGACATATTGCTGCAATCTCCGGCTTATAAGAAAAAGAAGTTCCAGTACGAAGTGAAATGGGGCATTGATATGCAAAGTGAACACGAGCGTTACCTGGTAGAAAAACATTTTAAAAAACCTGTTATCGTCAGCGACTATCCAAAAGACATTAAGGCGTTCTACATGCGCATGAATGATGATGGCAAAACCGTCGCAGCCATGGATATCCTTGCACCCGGAATTGGCGAAATCGTGGGCGGCTCGCAAAGGGAAGAAAGACTTGAAGTGCTGGAGCGGAGAATGGAGGAAATGCATGTGCCAGCCGACGAACTAAGCTGGTATCTGGACACCAGAAGGTTTGGCTCGGTGCCGCATGCAGGCTTTGGTCTGGGTTTTGAGCGCATGGTACTGTTCGTTACCGGCATGACGAATATTCGCGATGTCATTCCTTTTCCACGGACACCTAAGAACGCAGAATTCTAATGGACAATATTTTTATACTTATTCTTATCGGCCTCAGCATCGGTACGCTGGGGACATTGATAGGGGCCGGGGGCGGTTTTATTCTCGTTCCGGTTCTCCTTTTAACCAATCCAAACCTAAGCCCCGAAATCATTACTGCGGTTTCTATGGCGGTAGTTGCTGCCAATGCTATTTCCGGCTCTATCGCTTATATCAGGGCAGGAAGAGTAGACTATAAAGCGGGGGTTATTTTCGCTTTGTTCACCATACCAGGATCTATACTTGGTGTACTGGCTACCAAATATATACCTCGTCATTTATTTGATATAATATTTGGTATCCTTCTGATCAGTCTTGGTGTTTTTCTCTTTATTAAAGGCGGCAAACCAAAACCAAAGCAACGTGTGGTTGCCGAAAGAAAAGGTTGGATTCACCGGAATATTACAGACCGGCATGGCGAGCAATATAATTATAGCTACGATTGGCGAAAGGGAGCTATCCTCAGCCTGTTCGTCGGGTTTCTCTCTCCCCTGCTTGGTATTGGTGGCGGCATCATTCATGTTCCTGCCTTAGCTGAGTGGCTCGCTTTTCCGGTGCATATTGCCACTGCCACCTCGCATTTCATTCTGGCTATTATGGCTACTGTTAGTGTGGTTGTACACTTTATTAATGGCAATTACAATGATCCTATGGTGTTGCGAATGGTTGTTTGTATTATCATTGGTGTCATTCCAGGCGCTCAGATCGGGGCAAGGCTTTCGCGCGTATTAAAAGGAAGTGCTATTATCAAGGCGCTGGCCATTTCCCTTGCTTTGGTAGGCATAAGAATTCTTTTGAAACACTAGACCATCGGCATAACTGGCATGGTTTCCTGAAAGGGCTATTAACAACTTAACCTTCGTAGCGGTGAAACTCTGTCACGGTCAGGTAGTATCCGTCGGGATCTCTAAGAGAAAACTCATCCCTTAAAGAGTTCGAATTGAAATGAATGTCCTCTTCAACATGGCCGCCAATCCGCTCAATATTTTGCCGGATGACCTCCATATTATCTGCCCTGAGGTAAAGCAGCAATCCATTTCCCACAGCGATAGAGGGATTTGTCATTGTAGGATGATCGTGCGCTCCCCATTTGTGAAGACAAAGTACTACTTCATCATCCTCCGACACCAAAACGGCAAAGTCTTTGCCGCCATGAGCATTTCTAAGTCCAAATACCTGCTGATACCAGGCAGAACTTAATGCGACATCCTTCACGGCAATAATCGGATCACTCTTTATCATAGAATCTTATAAAACTTAAACATACATAAAATCGTTGCGGCAGAAAAACCGGAACTTAATATGCCACCACCCAACCGGGCAAAGTATAGTTATCCATTCTTCGTATAGAGTGGTATAATCCTTATTCCTTTTTCATTTTATGGATACGCTACTAAAACAGGTAAAGGAGTTTGCAGACCGTGCTCATGGCGAGCAACAGCGCCGTTATACAAAAGAACGATACATTGTGCATCCGGTAAGGATAATGGAATTATGTAGTGAGTACACGGAAGACAAGAGCATCCTTTCAGCAGCGCTACTCCACGATGTACTGGAAGACACACCGGTAACAAAAGAAGAATTGCAGCAATTTCTGAACGGACTAATGAACGAACACAAAGCGAATAAAACAGTGAGGCTGGTGGTAGAGTTGACGGATGTATATACTAAGACGAACTATCCACAATGGAACCGAGATACGCGAAAGGCAAAAGAAGCAAGCAGAATTGAAAAAACCAGCGGCGCATCTCAGACTATCAAATATGCGGATATCATAGATAACTGTCTTGAAATGGCAACACATAGTGAAGATGAATTTGCACTGAAGTTTTTAAAAGAGTGTCGCTCGGTGTTAAAGCATATTCCGAAGGGTGATAAACAATTGTATAGACGGGCTGTAATAACCGTGGAGAGCTGTCTTCAGCAATTACAACAACAGAACAGGAAACAAAAAAGACAGACAACCAAGCAAAAAAAGCAGGACTAATGTCCTGCAAGTTATCATAGCGTCAGTGCTCATAGAGGCTGCACCGTAAAGGGAAACAAAATGGTGCCACTGTGGTCTCTACTGCAGATCTTGGCTTTAAGACTAATGGCTGTGGCTGAGTTTCTACAATTTTCCCTTCTCCGCAACACATGAAGAGCGGCACAAATTTTTCATCTTCTCTTATTAACTATTAACCGATGCAACTAAGACTATTTACAAAAGAAACACAGAACGAGTGGGTGCAGGAAGGGTTCGATTCGGTAAAGATTACCGCATCCGACCGGCTAAGCGTTAATAATGACACGAACCCGTTCTTTTTGCTCGAACCGTATAATAATACAATAGACCAGGGAGACGAGAACATTGTACAGAACATCGCTTCAGATACAGTAGAAGAAATCATTCTGCATAAAACGGGCAGACACTACCAATAGGAGTTGACGGCATGAAGTTATTGCTGAATTCGAAAAGCTATTCTTATGGAAAATCGCGACAGCAATAGTAAAAACAGTATGCAGCAAAAAAATGAAGAGCAAGACAAAATGCTTGATGAACTGCAAAGCAAGTACAATGTAGACCGCCAGGAAGTACTCAATGCTGTAATTGCAAGTAATAATGACCGTAGCAAGGCAGAACAATATCTGCGCGAGAGAACGGAAAAAAAGCAATAGCGGCCCGTGCAAGCGCAACTATTATTTGTTCTTCAAAAACAATAGCTTCTGCGGATCTGATTACTTCATTTTTACTTCTGAGGGGATGTTTCTATTCTGTGCACTGCAGAGGAAGTAGCAGTTTCTTCATGGTAAGTTGAGAAACTAAAGGGCTGATCTACAAAAAGGTGTCCGGGACGATCTTTTATTACACCCGCCATACTAACTTTAGGGCGATAAAAATCACTAAGTAAGGTATGGAGAATAAAAATCCTGTGGTAGACTTTAGCTACATTATAGAGCTCGGTGGAGGGCGGAAAGATTTCGTATATCAGGTACTCAGCATTTTTATGGAAAACACAGCTCCGGGATTGAAGGAACTGGAGCAGCTTGTACGAAACACTGACGACTGGGACGCAATCTCTAAACAGGCTCATTTCCTGAAATCGAGTGTGGGCATCGTGAAAGTGAGAGGGATGCAGGAGCATTTACATCAAATAGAACTTCTCGGAAAGGAAAAAAAGGATAAAGCGGCTATTGTAAAGTTGCTGGATGAGATAATTGAGACGTTCGCTCAGGCAGAAGGCGTGATACTGGAACAAATGGAAGCTGCTTCCTGAAGCCGTTTGTAACTTTTGCAGAGCTTTCACACCATTATCAGGGAGATCTTTTTAGCTTTATTGGCATGGAGAGAAAGATTGGTTGCCTTGTGATTCATGGATTTGGAGGGAGCGTTAAAGAGGTGGCACCACTGGTAGAAGCACTTGAAAGAAAGGGCTTTCTCACGCAATGCCCGTCACTGAGCGGTCATACGGGCAAAAAGAAGGATTTGAAAACAGTTACTTATAACGACTGGATAGCAAGTGCAGAAAAGAGCCTGAAGCTGCTTAAAATGGAGTGCGACGAAGTTTTTATAGCGGGCTTTTCGATGGGCGGCCTGATCGGTATTCAACTTGCGCAACACTACGACATCTGCGGACTTATCATTATCAATACGCCGATTTACTACTGCGATTTCAGAAAGATATTTTCTAACGTCATTCATGACGTCTTTCATCGCGACTATCAGAATATACGTCGCTACTTGCGACCCTCCAATCGCCTTCCGTTAAAAGCGTTATGGAACTTCAAGCAATTGCTTCGCCGTACCAAAAAACTGGTTTATTACCTCAAAACGCCGGTTTTGATCGCGCAGGCCATAGATGACGATATGGTGCAACACCGTAGCGCTGGCTTTATTTATACTAAGGCAATCTCCCCGGTAAAGAAACTGGCGACTTATGTACGCGGCGGTCACGTGCTCCTGCTTAGCGAAACTTGTCATGCTCTTATTAAAGATACCCTCGACTTTCTGGACGACAGGATCAATACCAGGAAAAGCCTCACCCAGACTTTAGCAGTTTAGAAAAGGTTTCGAAAGGGAGAAAACTCTTAACACAGTTTTATAATGGCAAAAGCTACAGATTAGGCATTAAGCTATAAATTAGCTATTTTTGCACCCCTTTTATGCGCATACGCAAGCTTCATTATTGGTCTATCTGTTTTTGCCTTATTCTTTTGAGTGCCTGTAGTGGTTACGAAAAGGTTCTGAAAAGCGACGATATCAGCTATAAGCTCACAAAAGCTAACGAATTCTTTGATAAACGCCAGTACCAAAAGGCAAATCAGATATATGAGAGTCTTTTGCCGGTAATGAAGGGCACTAAGAACTTTGAGCCGCTTTACTTCAAGTACGCTTATTCCGCCTACTATCTCAAAGATTATTTATCAGCGTCCTATCATTTTAAAAACTTTGTTGACTACTTCCCTGGCAGCAAGGATGCTGAGGAGGCAGAATATATGCACTCCGTGAGCCTTTATAAAATGTCGCCAAAGCCATCTTTGGAGCAAACCAATACCATTAAGGCGATGGAAGCAATGCAGTCGTACATCAATACCCATCCCGACAGCAAAAGGCTGGTGGAAGCAAACAAGCTGATGGACGAAATGCGCGCTAAGCTTGAAGTAAAAGAAGCCTCCGCTGCAAAACTTTATTACAACATCAGTCAGTACAGAGCCGCAAGTGTGGCTTATAATAGCGTGCTGCAAAGCTATCCCGAGTCCGCTAACAGCGATTACTATCAATACATGGTTGTAAAGTCGTTATATAATTACGCAGAGGCAAGTGTTTCAGAAAAGCAGGAGGAGCGATTCGCCAATGCTGCCGGCGCTTACAACGATCTAAAGACAAGCTACCCGAATAGTAAATACCTTTCGGAAGCGGAAAAATATTATCAACAGGCAAACGAAAATCTAAATAAAATTAGAAATGAGCATAAATAAAAAAGCACTTGCTTCAGTAAATCCGATGGTTGAAACCCGCGATGTTATTGCTATCAAGGAAAAAACAGGCAATTTGTATGAGTCTATCGTTGTGATGGCTCGCCGTGCAAATCAGATTTCTATTACAATGAAGGAAGACCTGCACAAGAAGCTGGAGGAATTCAGCAGCCATACCGACAATCTCGAAGAAATTCATGAGAACAAAGAGCAGATAGAAATATCACGCATGTATGAGCGTATGGCCAATGCTGCTTTACAATCCACCAATGAATTTTTTGAGGATAAGATTTACTACCGTAAGAAATAATTTCTTTTCAATATTCTGCCAAAGGGCTGTATCCTGAATGCGATACAGCCCTTTTTGTTTATATTCAAAGCCTTTGTACAAGCAATATCCTTACAGCATCAAACACATCACTGACCGCGCAAACACATCACTTTCGACGAAAGACCATCATTTACGGGAAGAAACACATCCATTTCTATTAATAATACCGCTGCAGATATCCCTAAAACCTTTAAGACATTCCCGACTTCTTATAGGACTGGCAATGCATTCTAAGTGATTCCGTTGGCTCATAGCCACAATATCAGCATCTTAACAGGTTTTCCACATCAATTCACAGGTTTTCAACAACGTTTTGCCCACCCCACCGCCATGATGTGGCCCAAACCAGCCACTACAACGGCTTTCACATGATATATGCCTGTGGATAAATATGTTATTGAAGCATTGTGTTATTTTGTGGGAGTTTGTGTTATTTTGTGTTAGAAACGAGAAGATCAAGTAAAAAACGAATGACAAGCTTTCTGGGAGAATATGAGGTTGCAATTGATGCTAAAGGGCGCTTTTTAGTGCCTTCTGGCTTCCGTAAGCAGCTTGCTGAAGGAGAAGCAGAACGCTTTGTCATTAATCGTGGTTTCGAAAGCTGCCTGACCCTGTACCCTATGAAGGTTTGGGAGGCGCTATCGGAGAAGATCAATAAACTAAACGATTTCAACGCTAAAGCACGCGATTTCAAAAGATTGTTTCTTAACGGCGCCACGATAGTAGAAATGGACAGCGCGGGCAGACTATTGCTGCCAAAGCACTTACAAGAATTTGCCGGAATTAAAAAAGACATGATATTCTCAGCCCAGGGCAATAAAGTGGAGCTGTGGGATAAAGATACTTATCATAATTACATACGGAGCAAGGCGGATGACTATAGTAGTCTTGCCGCAGAGGTAGCAGGTGGCGATTTTAACCCTTTTGAAAGTCTTTAGAATGGGAAAACCCACTTTTTACCACGAGACAGTTCTTTTAAAAGAAGCCGTTGACGGACTAGCAATAAGGGAGAATGGAGTTTATGTAGATGCAACGTTCGGCGGTGGCGGTCATAGCAGGGAGATCCTATCGCGTCTGGGAGAGAATGGAAAACTGATTGCTTTCGATCATGATGCGGATGCCTGGAGAAATAAGCCGGATGACAACAGGTTTATTAATGTAACAGAAAACTTCCGCTACCTGAAACGCTTTTTGAAGCTGCATGGCTTTCCTCAGGTTGATGGCATTCTTGCAGATCTGGGTGTTAGTTCTTATCAGTTCGACACGGGCGAAAGAGGATTTTCCATCCGTTTCGACGGCCCGCTTGATATGCGAATGGACCAACGGTCGCAAAAAACAGCGGCAGAAGTTCTTAAAACCTACGGAGAACAGGAGCTGCACAAGTTGTTTGAACAATATGGTGAAGTGCGTAATGCGAAACAACTGGCAAAGCACATCGTCACTAACAGAAATAAGGGAGCACTCAATAGTATTGAGTCTTTAAAAGCGTTGATCGCTCCTGTAATGAAAGGCAACACCAACCGCTATCTGGCGCAGATGTTCCAGGCATTGCGGATTGAGGTAAATGACGAGTTTGGTGCATTAAAAGACTTTCTGAGGCAGGCGGCAGAATGTTTGAAGCCGGAAGGAAGACTTAGCATCATCACCTTTCATTCTTTGGAAGACAGAATAGTAAAGCACTTTATAAAAAAGGGTGAGCAGGAAGAAGAAGAACAGATGAATCCGTTTGGCAATGAAAAGAAGGAGTGGATACTAAAAGAAGTGATCAAAAAACCTATCGAGCCCTCAGAGGAAGAATTAAGAAAGAATTCACGCGCACGTAGTGCCCGCTTACGAATAGCAGAGAAATTATGATGGAAGAGGAGACAATTGTCCAGGAGCAGGAAGAGCAAATGGCGCCACCCCAGCACGTTCGCAGCGACTGGAAGGCCATAGTAGAAAAGTTGTCATACCGGGGGATTGTGAATAACATTCCATTTCTCGCTTTCATCGTCCTGATGTGTGTATTGTATATCACTAACAACCAGAGAACGATAGAAACCCAAAGAATACTCAATAATAAGAACGAAGAACTGAAAGAGTTGCGTTGGAAATACATGGATATTAAGTCGCAGCTCATGAATGCAGGTATGGAAACAGAAGTAATACGCAATGCGGCTGCACTTGGATTGAAGCCGATGATGCTTCCAACATACAGAATAGCATTAGATAGTAATAAAATAACGGCTGAGTGAACGTAAAAAGAGACATACGGTTTAGGGTTTACATCGCGTTTACGTGCGTGTGCCTTTTCGGAGTTGCTATCATCGTGAAGGCAGCAATGATTCAGGTAAAGGAAGGCCCGGCCCTACGTGAGCTCGCTAAGGAAATGCGCACAAGGAATGCCACACTACCTGCAGAGCGCGGAAATATCTATACAGAAGATGGACAGTTGCTTTGCTCGTCAATTCCCCAGTTCGACCTCCATGTCGATTTTTCCGTTATCAAAAAGGATACTTTTTACAGGTATGTAGACACGCTGGCTGGCTGTCTTTCAGGTTTATTTAAGGATGCTTCTCAAAGGGAATACAGAAGGCAGCTGACCGGCGCCTATAAAACAGCAGAAAAGTATTACTTACTAAAAAGAGACCTTCCTTACTACCAATACCAGGCAGTAAGGAACTTCCCGATTTTCAGCAAAGGGAAACGAATTGGAGGGCTTATATCCGAGTCCCACATCAAGCGTATAAATCCTTATGGAATGCTGGCCTACAGAAGCATCGGATTATACCGTGAAAATGCACAAACGATAGGATTGGAAGCCACTTTCGATAGCATTCTTCATGGCGTAAACGGAAGGCGTCTCGATAAAAAAGTAACCGGCGGTGTATGGATGCCGATTGAAGGCTCGGAAATTGAGCCGGTAAACGGAAGAGACATTGTTACAACATTGGATATAAGTATTCAGGAAGTTGCAGAGCACGCTTTAATGAGCGTACTGAAACAATATGAATGTCAGTATGGAACCGTTGTCGTAATGGAGGTGCCTACGGGCAAAGTGCGTGCGCTTGTGAATCTTGGACGTCAGAAAAATGGCGATTACTGGGAAGATCTCAACTATGCAATGTTCCCTACGGAGCCGGGGTCAACATTTAAATTGGCAACGCTTACCGCCCTTTTGAACGACAACTACATTAATGTAGATCAAATGGTGAATTGTGAAAATGGTGCAAAGAAGTTTTCAAACCGCACGATGCATGACTCGCATCACGGGCTTGGTCTCATCAAAATACGTACTGCATTTGCTCTTTCTTCAAACGTGGGTATGGCCTCCCTGGCCGACCACTACTATAGTAATCAGCCAGAAAAATACGTTGCGCACCTCAAGCGTTTGCACCTTACCGTAAGGACAGGTATCGATCTCCTGGGTGAACGTCGGCCTCATATGATCGGTCCGGACAGTAAGCTGTGGAGTGGTCCGTCTTTACCGTGGATGGCTACAGGCTATGGTATCCAGATTTCACCATTGCATACATGTATGCTTTATAACGCCCTTGCAAACGATGGTAAAATGATGAAGCCCTACCTCGTTTCTGCGATTCGGGAATATGGAAAGGACGTGAAAACATTTGAACCAACCGTGCTTCTTGAAAAAATGGCTCCCGAAGAAGCTATTAAGCAGCTTAAGTCTTGTACAGAAGAAGTCGTTATCAGCGGAACCGGCAAACACATTCAATCACCATTCTACAAAATCGCAGGAAAAACAGGAACAGCACAGGTGGCAGATAAGGGTATTCGCTATACTGATGGCGTTTACCAGGGTTCATTTGTGGGCTATTTTCCTGCAGATGCTCCACGCTACACTATTGCAGTCGTTATTCGGACGCGCCCTCACTCCAGTGCTTATTATGGGGGAACACTTGCAGCACCGGTTTTCAGAATGATTTCAGATAAGATTTTTGCAAGTGGCATGGGGCATTGGGATGATCCACTGGACAGCATTGCTAAAAAGGGAAAACCGTCTTTAGCTTCAAATCTGTCCACAACCGCAGAAAGCTACTCAAGGCTATTAACAGCCATTGGCAAAAGTGCTCTTGTTGAAACATCTCAAACATCAATGGCACAACTGACTTTGGATACCAATAGAAACGCATACATAAAGCCAAGAGAAGTGGTTTATGGCATCGTGCCGAACGTAAAAGGACTTGCATTAAAAGACGCAGTTTACTTGCTCGAAAACGAAGGCCTGAAGGTAACGATACAGGGAAGAGGTCTTGTAGAGGGACAATCGATCGCGCCAGGAACAAAAATCAACAAAGGGCAAAAAATTGTATTGCTACTTAGCTAAAACGGAATGACCGCATTAAAAGACATATTGATCAATGTAACTGTTCAACAGATTCGGGGAAACACTGAAGCTGAAGTAAAAGACCTGTGTATCGACAGCCGTCGTGTATCTCAGGGAATAGCTTTCATTGCGCTACGCGGCTCAGCGGTAGATGGTCATCAGTTTATAGAAAAAGCCATTGGGCAAGGAGCATCAGTGGTGGTTTGTGAGGAACTCCCTAAAACACTGAACAGCGATGTTACGTATGTGCTTGTAAGTGATAGCGCTCTTACCGCGGGGCTCATGGCAGCAGCTTTCTACGAGCAACCTTCCCAAAAAATGAAAGTGGTAGGCGTAACAGGTACCAATGGGAAGACAACTGTTGCAACGCTGCTTTATAAGCTGTTCGAACAGCTTGGCTATAAATGTGGACTGATTTCAACGGTTCAAAATCATATTCATAACGAGGTTGTTCCGTCAACTCATACTACACCAGATGCTATCAGTATTCAATCGCTGCTGGCAAAGATGGCGGAGGCTGGCTGCAGTCACGTGTTTATGGAAGTAAGCTCGCACGCCATTCACCAGAAGCGTATCGCGGGAATAGATTTCACAGGAGCAATATTTACCAATATCACACATGACCACCTGGACTATCACAAGACATTTGAGGAGTATATCCGGGTAAAGAAAAAATTCTTCGACGACCTCTCGTCAGATGCATTTGCAATAACTAATGTTGATGATAAAAGGGGAATGGTCATGCTTCAGAATACCGTGGCGGCCAAAAATACTTACAGCCTTAAGATGCCAGCCACCTTCAAGGGCAAGGTGCTTGAAAACAATCTTACAGGGCTGGTAATGAATGTTGACAATCATGAGGCACACTTCAGAATGATTGGCACTTTCAACGCTTATAATGTACTTGCGGTATATGGCACCGCAGTACTGCTCGGGAAGGATAAGATGAATATTCTTGCGACACTAAGCAACCTTCATGGAGCTCCTGGTCGCTTTGAGACGTATATGTCTGCCAATGAAAAGGTGCTGGGAATTATCGATTATGCCCACACACCAGATGCCCTGATCAATGTTCTCGCAACTATCAACCAATTGCGTACAAAAGGACAGCAACTGATCACGGTAGTTGGCTGCGGAGGTGACCGGGACGCCGCAAAACGCCCGATCATGGCGGAAGTAGCCTGCGAACACAGTGATAAAACAATCCTTACCTCAGACAATCCACGTAGTGAAGATCCAGAGCACATACTGAATGAGATGGAAGCGGGATTGTCTTTTGCTCAAAAAAGAAAAGCTCTGAGAATAAGTGACAGAAAGGAAGCAATAAAAACCGCCTGCACATTAGCACAGCCAGAAGACATCATTCTGGTAGCAGGCAAAGGACATGAGACCTATCAGGAAATCAAGGGAGTACGGCATCCATTTGACGATCGTGAAGTACTGAAACAAAATTTTGAACTCCTGAATAAATAGAAGAAGCGATAAATGTTATACTACCTGTTCACATATCTGCGAGAGCACTTCGGACTATTCGGAGCCGGTATATTCTATTATATCACGTTCCGTACAGCGATGGCAGTTATTCTGTCGCTTGTGATCTCTATGATATATGGCAAAACCATTATTCGCTATATACAGAAGAAGCAAATCGGTGAAACCGTTCGTGAATTAGGACTTGCGGGTGAAAATTCAAAGAAGGGAACGCCTACTATGGGCGGTCTGATCATTATTGCGGCCATCCTTATCCCTACTCTCATCTTTGCCCGGATCGAAAATGTATACATCATTCTGATGATCGTTTCCACTATCTGGCTTGGTCTGGTTGGCTTTCTGGACGATTATATCAAAGTCTTCAGGAAGAATAAAGAAGGGCTTGCAGGACGTTTTAAAATAATGGGACAGGTTGGACTAGGCATCATCGTCGGACTTACCATGTACTATAATCAAAACGTGATGACGAGTCGAGAGATGGTAAAGGGGAAGCCGGTTATCTACAATCCCACAGAGCAAGTAGTTTCCGGTCCTATTATCAGGAAAGATGAAACCGGCACAAGAAAATATGTTCGGGTAAGAACCGCAACCACAACAATTCCTTTTATCAGAAGTCATGAGTTTAGTTATGCAGCCGTTGCAAGACTGATAAGTACATCAGCGGTAAAAACATTAACACCTATCATTTATATCCTCTTCGTCATCTTCATCATCGTCGCGGTTTCCAACGGCGCAAATATCACTGATGGCATAGATGGACTTGCAACCGGGGTCTCGGCTATTATTGGCCTCTGTCTCGGCGTGTTTGCATATGTTTCCGGCAACTTCATCTTTGCAGACTACCTGGGGATAATGCACATTCCCAATCTGGGCGAACTGTCCATCTTCATAGGCGCATTTGTAGGGGCCTGTGTAGGCTTTCTCTGGTATAATGCCTACCCCGCCCAGGTTTTCATGGGCGATACCGGAAGTCTTGCTATCGGCGGCATTATCGCTTCGCTCGCCATTATTGTACGTAAAGAGTTACTTGTACCGATTATTTGCGGGGTCTTTCTCGTGGAGAATCTATCGGTAATGATACAGGTGGGTTATTTCAAAAGAACTAAGAAAAAGTACGGCGAAGGACGGAGGATTTTCCTGATGTCGCCACTGCATCACCACTATCAGAAACTGGGATATCATGAAAGCAAGATCGTTACACGTTTCTGGATCGTGCAAATCATTCTTGTAATTGTAAGCATCGCGACCTTAAAAATCAGATAATAAAGTGAGTGCAAACACACATAAAAATTTAGTAATCCTCGGTGCTGCAGAAAGCGGTGTCGGCGCTGCCCTTCTTGGTAAGCAGCAAGGATGGAATGTGTTTGTAAGTGACGGAGGACCAATAAAAGAGCACTTTAAAGAAACGCTTCGGCAAATACAAATAGAGTTTGAAGAAGGCGGACATACCATAGAAAGAGTTTTGGCAGCAGACTGTATTGTAAAAAGCCCGGGAATAGGTGAAAAGGTAGCAGTGATGAAACAGGTTCGCAAAGCCGGAATCGAGGTCTGCAGTGAGATAGAATTCGGGTTCCGCTACAAAGGGAACAGCAAGATCATAGCGATCACAGGCAGTAATGGCAAAAGCACAACTACCAAGCTTACCTACCATGTACTGAAGGAAGCGGGTTATGAAGTATCGCTCGTAGGAAATATTGGCTACAGCTTTGCCAGGAAGATTGCAGAACAACCAACACTGTGGTACGTAATGGAGGTAAGCAGCTTCCAGTTAGACGACATCCATTTATTCCGCCCTGATGTTGCGGTGTTACTCAACATCACACCCGACCATCTGGACCGCTACGACTATAAGTTTGAAAACTACGTTGCTGCCAAGTTTCAGATAACAAGCCAGCAAACAGATAAAGATTTTTTTATTCTCAACCTTGATGACGAGGCCATACAGAATTACCTCTCATTGCATACTACTAACTCACACAAAATTTTTTTTACGATGAACGAGCAAAACCTAAGGAATGACGAAGAAGGTGCTTTCATAAGTAATGATGAGCAACTGCATGTGCGGTATGATGGAGAAGAATTGAATATGTCCATTCATGATCTGGCATTAAAAGGCAAGCATAATCAATATAACAGCATGGCAGCAGGAATTTCAGCAAGTATCGCTGGTCTTCGTAAGGAAAAGATTCGTGAAAGCTTTGCAACGTTCGAGGGATTGGAGCACCGCCTCGAATTCGTTGCTACTGTTCGCGGTGTTGATTTCATTAACGACAGTAAAGCTACAAACGTCAACTCTGTATGGTTCGCGCTCGAAAGCATGAAGCAGCCGGTTGTTCTTATACTCGGCGGACTGGACAAAGGGAATGACTATAGCGAGATAATGGAGCTCGTACAGGAAAAGGTGAAGGCTATTGTTTGTCTCGGTGTTGACAATAAGCCTATTCATGATGCATTTAACGGCGTTGTGGGAGAGATTGTAGATACACAGAGCGCTGATGATGCGGTTAAAGCTGCATATGCACTGTCAGAGAAAGGAGATGCGGTTTTGCTGTCTCCTGCATGCGCCAGTTTCGATCTCTTTAAAAACTATGAAGACAGAGGAAGACAATTTAAAGCAGCGGTGAGAGCACTTTAAACAACAAACTTAAGAAGCATGCAAAGCTTACTACAAAAAACAAAAGGCGATAAAGTGATCTGGTCGGTAGTGATTGTACTGTCGCTGATAAGCCTGCTTGCTGTTTTCAGTTCTACCCAGTCGCTTGCGTACAGAATGGATAAGAACGCGACCTATTATCTCATTAAGCAATTGATGGTACTAGGCCTGGGCTTACTTCTTATTTACTGGGTGCACAGAATCAATTATACAAGGTTCGCGAAGATTGCTATCGTACTATATGCAGTCAGTTTACCACTGCTTATCTATACCCTATTCTTCGGAACCACGCTTAACGAAGGCTCCCGATGGATAAAGCTTCCTGGCATCAACCTTACATTTCAAACGTCAGACATGGCAAAGCTTGCGCTTTTCATGTTCCTGGCAAGGATACTAAGTCTCAAACAGGCAGTGATAAAAGACTTCAAAAAAGGATTTCTGCCAGTACTAATTCCGGTAGGACTCACATGTGCTTTAATTGCCCCGGCAAATCTTTCAACAGCTTTAATGCTTGGCTTCACATGTTGTATCCTTTTCTTCATTGGTCGGGTAAAGGTGAAGCACATCATGATACTCTCACTTGCAGGAATAGTCGGGTTTGCCGCCCTGTTTACCATTTCAAAACTTACGGGCTTTGGTCGTGCTGCGACCTGGGAACAGCGAATGAAAAGCTTTGTAGGATCCGGGGACGAAAATGACGATAAAAAAGGGGATGACTTTCAGGTACTACAGGGAAAAATCGCAATTGCAAGCGGTGGCATTTTTGGACAAGGACCCGGCCACAGTGAAGCAAAAGACTATCTGCCGCATGGCTACTCAGACTTTATCTATGCCAACATCATTGCAGAATATGGTTTAGTGGGTGGTGCATTTGTAGTGTTTCTGTATTTGCTCTTTTTATGGCGCAGCATCCTGATTTTCAGGAGATGTCCGTTTGCTTTTGGCGCATTCCTCGCAGTAGGGCTAAGCATTACGCTTGTATTTCAGGCAATGCTCAATATGGCAGTGAATGTTCACCTTGTCCCCGTTACAGGTTTGACCTTGCCAATGATAAGTATGGGTGGATCTTCTATCTGGTTTACCAGTATTGCGATCGGAATTGTTTTAAGTGTGAGCAAATATGTAGACGAGGAAGTAACTGCAACAAAGAAGAAAGGAACTGCAGAAGTAAAGGCCCCGAGCATTGATTCAACAAAAAAGAAAATAAAAGAAGAACGGCCGGCAACAGTTGCTGCAGTATAGTATATGAAAAACTTTCGCGTCATAATAGCAGGAGGAGGAACTGGCGGACACATATTTCCGGCAGTTGCCATCGGACATGCAATCAAAAGATTGCAACCCGATGCAGCACTGCTATTTGTAGGCGCAAAAGGGAAGATGGAAATGGAAAAAGTGCCGCAGGAAGGCTTTGAAATAGTGGGATTAGATATAGCGGGCTTCAATAGAAGTAATCTACTGAAGAACCTTACCCTTCCCTTCAAACTCTTAAAAAGTATTGCAGAAGCAAAAAACATCGTAAAGACGTTTAAGCCCAATGCGGTTGTGGGGGTGGGTGGCTATGCGAGCTTCCCAATGCTGAACGCTGCACAGCGGATGGGAATCCCAACGTTGATACAGGAGCAAAACTCTTATGCCGGTAAAAGCAATAAAATGCTTGGCAAAAAAGCACGGGCAGTATGTGTTGCCTATGAGCACATGGAGCAGTTCTTTCCAAAAGAAAAGCTGATCCTCACAGGCAATCCGGTAAGAAAGAACATTGCACACAGTTCCCTCACCAGGGAGGATGGACAAAGGTGGCTGGCAATGAATAGCAGCAAACAAACCATTCTGGTAATAGGTGGCAGTCTGGGCGCAAAGTCTATCAATGAAGCCATTGACATTGAGCTGGAAGAGCTGCTCAAAGAAAACGTGCAGATCATCTGGCAGACAGGAAAACCGTATTACAAGCAAGCTGTTGATCGCGCGAAAGGGTTCAACAATGTAAAAGTATTCGAATTCATTCGGGAGATGGACTATGCTTATGCAGCAGCAGATATTGTGGTATCGAGAGCCGGTGCATTAGCCATTGCAGAACTCTGCATTGTTGCAAAGCCTGTAATATTCGTTCCATATCCTTTTGCTGCCGAAGACCACCAGACAAGCAATGCAATGGCACTGGTAGAACACAACGCAGCAGAAATGGTACGGGACAGCGATGCGAAAACTGACTTAATAAAGAAAATAAAACAGTTGCAAAAGGATGCTGTTGCACAATCAGTAATGAGCAAAAATCTGAAAGCGATGGCAATAACAAATGCAGATGAGAGGATTGCTGACAAGGTAGTGGAGATAGCAAAAGCAAGTTAAACAATGAACGTACAAGAGCTAAAACGAGTTTATTTCATTGGTATCGGTGGTATCGGCATGAGCGCTATTGCCCGCTTCTTTAATGAACGCGGCGCAGCAGTAAGCGGGTATGATCGTACTCGCAGCGAACTGACGAGCAAACTGGAATCTGAAGGAATACAAGTTCATTACACGGACGATATAACGCTTGTTGACAAAGACGCTGAACTGGTAGTTTATACCCCGGCAATTCCGCTAGACCATCAGGAACTAAACTGGTACCGTAGCAACAATTATCCGGTTTATAAACGCAGCGATGTGTTGCAATGGATCACTCAGTCTTTGTTTGCCATTACAGTGGCCGGAACACATGGGAAAACTACCATTTCCACTATGATCGCATATCTCCTGCGGGAAACGGGTTTAGGATGTAATGCATTTCTCGGGGGCGTTTCGGGGAACTACGGAGTTAATTATTGGAGTAGTGCCAATGAAGTGGCTGTGGTAGAAGCGGACGAATATGACCGTAGCTTCTTAAAGCTGCATCCGGATATCGCTCTGCTGACAGCTATGGATGCAGACCATTTGGACATCTACGGAACTGTGGAAGATATGGAAGAAGCATTTATTCAGTATACAAAAAACATAAAGCATAACGGGACGTTGCTGGTAAAGCACGGACTGAAAAGGGAAAACGATCTCCATGCTTCTCATAAGATCACTTACAGTTTACAGAACGATGCAGCTGATGCCTATGCGGCTAACATTACGCAAAAGCAGGGGGGGTATGTATTCGATGTTGTGAACAAGTATGGATTAGTGCAGGATGTACGATTAAATATCGGCGGCATGCACAACGTGGAAAACGCTGTAGCAGCGATCACTGTTGCTCAAATGCTTGAGATCGACAGATTGCAGATAAAGGAAGCAATGGCTGGATTCAAGGGCGTGAAGCGACGTTTTGAGTACGTGATAAAGAACAACAAGGTCATCTACATCGACGATTATGCTCATCATCCGGAAGAACTTGCTACGCTTATTAAGAGTGCGAAGAGGCTTTTCCCTGATCGCAGATGTGTTATTGTTTTTCAGCCGCATCTTTTCAGCCGCACCAGAGATCTGGCCGAAGGATTTGCCTCAAGTCTTGACATAGCAGATGAAGTGATTTTGTTAGATATCTACCCCGCCCGTGAGCTGCCGATCGACGGCGTTACCACCCAGCTGATAGCAGATAAAATGAGTAACCCGGCGCATACCGTCTTGTCAAAAGAAGGTTTGCTGGACTATGTGAAAGCTGCACCGCTGAACCTTTTAATCACTGCCGGAGCAGGAGATATTGACCAACTTGTAAAACCAATCAGAGAGGTCCTGGAGCATAAATAATGGAGACCAAGCGCAAAATATCGATCACAAAAGTGCTGCGTGCATTTGTTACTCTCGTGGTAACAACAGGATGCCTTGTTGCAGTGCTTGGCGCTTCCCGAATGCAACATGCAAAAAAGCTGAACAAGATAGAACTGCAGATTCGGAATGATCAATACAGGTTTCTTGACAAAAAAGCGCTTTGGGATTCAATAATTACTGAAAGAGGAATTGAGGAAGGAAAAACAATGGTGACAAAGCTGAACGTGAAAGCCATTGAAAAAACAGCGTACAAAAATCAATGGGTGGAGAACGCACAGGTGTATGTGGACAACAAGCAAAACATGCACATCTTCGTCACTCAACGTGTGCCTGTTGCAAGGATATTTTATGACAACGGACAAAGCTTTTACCTGGACAAGTCCTTAAAGCTATTGCCTTTATCCGAGTTCTTTACTTATTACACTACTGTTGTTACAAACGTTCCGGTACTTACTAACGATTCTATCAACAGAAGCTTGAGAGCACAGATCGTAAAGCTGGTAAAGTTTGTAGAGCAAGACACCTTTTGGAGTTCGCAGGTGGCACAGATCAGTGTAACGCCCGATTTGCAATTCGAACTGACTCCGGTTTTAGGAACGCAGAAGATTGTATTTGGAGATACAACCAACATGAAGGAGAAGTTTACTAATCTTTTTGCCTTCTATAAAAAAGTGTTGAACCGCGTCGGCTGGAACCGCTATGACGTTATTGATTTACGGTTCAAAAAACAAATCGTTGCATCGCCTTCGATCCCATGGAAACCGCCCACGAAAAATGCGATCAGCAATATGGACTGGCTGAAGAGCATCATGGATGAGGCGCCAAAAGAAGATAAGATAACTGCACAGGTGATCACTGTAGCACCGGTGGAAAAGCCAGCCGAAATTGCAAAGGCAGTGGAAACTGCAAAGCCGGTGGAAAAGAAACCGGAACCAAAAGCAATCGTAAAGAAACCAGAACCAAAAGCGGTATTAAAGAAGCAAGAACCAAAAAAGACGGAAAAGAAAGAAGAACCAAAGGCGACTTCTTCTCCAAAAGATAAAGTAGTAAAGAAGACGAACACAGAAAAGCCGATGAAGACCGGAAAATACATTTATCAGGGAAACGCAAATAATTAGTCCTATTAAAACATACGCAAAATGAAAAAAGAGCAACCCATCATTGTCGGTCTGGACATTGGAACAACAAAGGTTGTTGCCATTGCCGGGCGAAAGAATGAGTTTGGTAAAATTGAGATCCTGGGTTTTGGCAAAGCGGAATCTGTAGGTGTAAGCCACGGTGTCGTGATGAATATTGAGCAGTGTATCCGCTCTATAGAACAGGCAATTGAAAAATGCATTCTGTCCAATCCCAGCCTCGATGTAAAAGAGGTTTATGTAGGGATTGCAGGCCAGCACATCAAGAGCTTGCAAACGAAGGGTGATCGTGTACGGGTGAATATGGACGACACGATTACCCGGGAGGATATCAATGCTCTTATTCGCGATCAGCGCCAAACGTACATACCCGCCGGTGATCAGATCATAGATATTATTCCTCAGGAATATTCTGTAGATAATACGTCTCTGGTACTCGACCCTATTGGTATGAGCGGCGCTAAGATCGGTGCCAATTTTCACATCATTACCGGAGATGGCAATGCCATCAGGAATATCAAACGCTGCGTAGATAAATCGAACTTACTGACGCGCGACCTGGTATTGCAACCCCTTGCTTCTGCCGCAGCCGTAATGAACGATGAAGACCTGGAGGCAGGTGTGGCGATAGTGGATATTGGCGGTGGCACTACGGATATGGCTGTGTTTTATGATGGTATTCTAAGACATACTGCAGTTATCCCTTATGCAGGGGTAAACATCACTAATGATATCCGTAACGGACTTGGCGTATTGCGTGCACAGGCAGAGCAAATGAAAGTACAGTTCGGTACGGCACTGGCTGATGAAGCAAATGCTAATGCCTACATCACAATACCGGGTTTACGTGGCCTGCCCGCGAAAGAGATCTCGGTTAAGAACCTGGCGCACATCATTCAGGCGCGTACTCAGGAAATTCTTGATCACGTGGTTTATCATCTAAAGCAGTTAAATCTCGATAAGAGATTATATGGCGGTATCATCCTTACAGGGGGTGGCGCTCAGCTAAAACATCTTGTGCAGCTGACGGAATATATCACCGGTGTTGGCTGTCGTCTCGGATACCCGAATGAACATCTTGCAGGCGGACATGCAGACGCATTAATGAACCCGATGTATGCTACCTGTATCGGTCTGATACTTCGTGGCTACAACGATTATGAAACAGGAAGGTTAGGTCTGATTGGGGAGGGTGGAAACATGATCGCCATATCTGTGGACAAGGAAGAGCTTCTAAGGGGAAATACAGATCCGGAAGAAATCTTAACGGATTCAGAAGAACTGACACAGCGCAGAGGGCGGCTTATTACTAAAATCTTCTCAGGACTTAAGGGCAAGTTTATGAGCGTCTTCGAAGCAGAAGAAGAAGATCAGATACTCGAGTAAACAAAGCGAACGTGAAACATCAAAAAATAAAAATCAGAAAACAATATCAATTCACAACTCAATCAGATTACTAACCCAAAAAATACAGCATATGATACACTTTGAAATTCCCAAGAATCAATCGTCTATTATTAAAGTTATCGGTGTAGGCGGCGGCGGCGGTAACGCCGTAAACTACATGTACAGCCTCGGCATAGAGGGTGTGGACTTCGTGGTTTGCAATACAGACTCCCAGGCGCTGGCGTTGTCTCCTATTCCCAACAAAATACAACTAGGCCCTCACCTTACACAAGGGCTTGGAGCAGGTGCTAACCCGGAAATCGGTAAGCAGGCGAGTGAGGAGAGCCTTGAGGATATTACCAAGATATTGAAGGTGAATACAAAGATGGCGTTCATTACTGCGGGTATGGGTGGTGGAACCGGTACAGGTGGTGCTCCCGTAGTGGCGAAGACCTGCCGCGAGCTGGGCATCCTTACCGTTGGTATCGTCACTATGCCTTTTACTTATGAAGGCCGTAAGCGTATGAAGCAGGCTCAGGAGGGAATTGACAGAATGCGTGAACACGTAGATACGATCCTTATTATTTCCAACGATAAGCTTCGTCAGCAGTTCGGCAACCTTCCATTCACTCAGGCATTTGCGAAAGCAGATGACGTGCTTTCTACTGCTGCTAAGTGTATCACCGACGTGATCAATACGACCGGCCAGATCAATGTTGACTTTGCAGACGTTTGCACTGTAATGAAAAATGGTGGCGTGGCTATTCTCGGTGCCGCTGCAGTAGCGGGCGAAAATCGTGCTTTACATGCCGTAGAGCAAGCGCTTAATTCTCCGTTGCTTAACGACAGCGATATCAATGGTGCTAAATGGCTCCTGCTCAATATAACCTCTGCTTCCGGAGAGTTTGAACATACAATGGACGAAGCAGAAGCAATCCAGGCTTATGTGCAGCAACAAGCCGGCGACAACTGCGACGTAATCCTCGGTATGGGACACGATCCAAACCTTGGAGACAGAATTGAGGTGACTATTATCGCCACAGGCTTTAATCATAAAGAGATTCCTGCCGACATTCCTGTAAAACGCAAGGAACCGGCTAAAATCTATGTAAAGCTGGGAGAGGACAACGTAGCAGTTAACGATGCTGCTCCCACAACGGCTCAGGCTACCCCAGTGGTAGACGCAATGGCACCTACACTGGTAGAAATGCCCGCCAGCAAGCCGTTTCCCAATTTCGATCCAAAGCCTCAGTTCCCCTCAGTAAGTAATGAGCAAAAAGAAGTATTCACGTTAAAGCTCAATAGTAAGGAACCTGAAGCTGTTACAGAAACGGAGACAGAGGAAGCGCCTAAGCAGGAAGAAAAGGCAAACGATATTCAGCTCGTCATTAAAAATGAAGCGCCAAAGGAAGAACCAAACATGAAGATCGGTGAGCGCTATCTTACTAAGGATGAAATTGAAGAAAAGCAACGGTTCGAAGAGCAGAAAAAAGCTCTGGAAGAGCGCGCTGAGCGCCTCCGTAAAATGAGTTTTAATATTAAAGGTACAGAGAGTGCCGACGAACTGGAAAAGGTTCCTGCATATGTTCGCCGCAACATTGATATTGATGACAACGTTGCATCTGCGGATAAATTTTACAGTGGTTACAGTGTTGGTGTAAATGACCAGCAAAATAAACAGGCTTCTATCCAGACCATCAATACCTTCCTTGATGGCAAAAAGCCTGACTAATTCGTCTCTTTTGTTTATAGTTCATATTGCGTAGGTTCCCGATTTCTATCGGGAACTTTTCTTTTATTTTCTTTAACAGCCGTGCTTTAAACCAAAAACATTCTTCGACGTCTATCTATTATCAACTAACTTTTAAAAAGACAGATTATATGAAGAAGGTAATTTTTGTAGCAGCTTTAATGAGTGCATTTTTAGTAACAGAAGTAGCAAGTGCACAAGGACGTCTTAACAACCGCAATCAGAAAGTGCGCATTGAGCAGGGCGTTCACAAGGGACAGTTAACCCGCAATGAGGCTCGCCAGTTGCGTGCAAAGCAGCAACGGATTCAGGCGATGAAGCGTATGGCTAAAGCAGACGGTGTTATTACAGCCCGGGAAAGAATGATGATCCGCCGTGCAGAACAGAACAACAGCGTAGCTATCTACAATCAAAAGCACGATAAGAACTATCGCTGGTAATAAATAAATAGCTTTGGATGGAATAGTGTGTCCCTTTGCTTTTCAGCAAAGGGACTTTTCATTCCTTATTGTCACCAATTCCATGCAACATACCAGAGTATTTACTGTTTAACAATCGTAAGTGGCCGGGTATAAACCTTCTGATTACTTATCACCTTAACCACATACTGTCCAGCAGGTATATTCGACACATCGCATGTCTCGTCATTTATCACCTTTAGCAGAACGGTTTTGCCTTCCATATCATAGATTGTCAAGGTTGCGCCAGACAAGCTTTTGTCTATGTGAATCCTGCTGGTTGCCGGGTTCGGATATAAAACAGCTATGTCATCCGGTGTAGCGTCTTCTATACCCGTACTTGAGGTAATATTTACGTCGTAGTCCTCCGTCTCGCCCCAGTCGAGCGCTCCCGTCGCATCTGCGGTGCAGGGAGTGGCATCAGGTCCCATATAAGTGTCATCTTCAAAAACCACTATCCTCATTCTCGTCTTGCCGGGAGTGGCGTTAGCGGGTATGGTTACCTGAGCAATGGAAGGGTAAGTAATAGTTTGTGTTGCCGTGGTTTGCTGCAATACTCTTTCCCCGGGATCGGCAAAACTATTATTCTGATTATAGTCTATATAAGCTGCCACAAAATGCAGCGTGCTCGTCTGTGGATCGTGAGCTACGGATAAACTATACGTTGATCCCGCAGCCAGGCTTGGTGCAGGCAGGGAATTGTAATATGCGTAGTGAGGTGCGGGATACTGTGCAGTCCCGGTGGTATTGTTGAGCGTTCCTAAGCTGACATTGGATATATAGTGAGGAAGAGCGAAGTTCCCCCCATAATCATCATACCCTGCAGCGCAATACGGAGTAGGGTTGGTTATTTGTCCGAAGGCTGTCTGGGACAGCAGAAAGGCACCCGATAACATCAGTAAGTGTCGTTTCATCTTTTCTAATTTTTTGGTTTGGTTCATCCTTATAGGGATACACTTTGGGTCAAAAACCTTGGGTGCCGGAAAATAAAAGCTGCCGCATTCTTAATATCGCACGTATTGCCGGATTTTTTTTCATTTGACCCAATGTTTTGACTATTAAAAGCATCTATCCAATTAACAGGAAAGTCCGTCTATAGGGGAAAGACGTACTATTTAGGCTTATACTCATAGTTATCAATGCAAAAGCCCGGTCCGCTCTACCCTGCTATCCGCGCTTGCCAACGATACCAGCAGCGGCTTTCCTTACAAGAGTAAACCAAAGCATTAAAGAATGTCAGAAACTAAATATTCATGCAACACACAATAGCCTGCCCCTGAAAAATGCTATAGCAAAGAATAGCGATTGATATAGCTGGGACATAACGTTACAGAAGGCCGCAGGCGATATGGAGACGTACACCGAACAAGAAGTAATAGACGGTTGTAGAAGAAAAGACCGAACCTACGAGGAATATCTGTACAAGAAATACTATGGCAGATTTCTCGGCATTTGCATGCGTTATGCGAAAGACCCTCAATATGCCAGGAACTTACTAAATGATGGCTTTGTCAAAATATTTATGTCTGTCAAAGACTTCAGGAACGAAGGGTCGTTTGAAGGCTGGATGAAAAGAATAATTATTAATACCTGCCTTAAGTATGTGAATAGTACCAGTTTTAAGACCAGCAGACAAATGCTACGCAATGATGTAACAGAGGAAAAGGAAAGCATGGTTGTGTATAATGAAGCCCTGGAGCATATAGATGCAAACGAAGTGCTTGCACTGCTGCAGCAGTTACCTCCGGTCACACGGGCGGTCTTTAATCTTTTTGCATTTGACGGATACAGCCATCACGAGATAGGAGAAATGCTTCACATGAGCGTCGGGACATCATCCTGGCACGTACATAATGCCCGGAAAATTTTACAACAGAAAATTATGGCGAAAAACAGTGTATATGAGTCCAAATGAATTCGATAGGCTTCTGGTGAAAAAACTGAGCCGGATACCTTACCGTTACGATGATAGCGACTGGGAACAGGTGAAGATGAAGCTAGCCTTCACAAGGCGGAAGAAACGAATTCCGTTAGGTTTTCTTGCTTCCGGTGTGGCGGCATCTGTTGCGCTCTTATTTATAGGCATTTTGCATTTTCATTCTACAGATATAGCTACCACTTCTGCCTCTTCCCCCGCAATCAGACCACAGCACCCCACTGGTATAGTTGCAGATAGAAAAAACAAGAACATGTTAAACATCTCTATCCAGGCAGCACCGCATCCAGCTGTGGCGGAGCGTCATAGTTCTTCACTAGCGTCAGCCGATACAATGAACAAGGAGATTGTTGCTGCCAGTAATGCAAGCCCGGATCACCCGCCGTTACAGTCAATGGAAGATCCTATGACCATGAAAACATTGCCAAAGACCCATGACCGATATGACGACTCACAAATGCCTTTGGGCTTAAACGATGAGGAAACCAAAAAAAAGAGTAATCGAAGTATCAATTTCAGCGTATCAGGAGGTATAAATTATGGAACGGGACAGACGGGATACGCTGTCGGTGCTGTTGTTATGAAGCCCCTGACCAGGAAAATTGGTGTTGAAGTAAGGCTCGCATATGTAAAGAACACTATAGTGCCAGGCAATAGTAGCCCTGCCTCCTCAGGGTCGGGCTCCATTTTTCAGCCGGTTCGGACATCACCGGCAACAAGCTTTACGCTTAACTATCTGCAATTGGCGTCAATGACAGACTTTAGCCTTACGAAGAAGCTAACCTTGTCCGCAGGTGCGGATATACAAAAGCTATTGCAAGACGGAGATATTACGGTTTCATATAATAGCGAAGAGAAGGTGATACCGGCCTTTGACATCGGACTGCTCCTTAAGACCGACTATGGACTATCGGATCGTTTAAGAGCTGGCATGTCTTATCGCCTGGGCGTGAAAAACGCTGTTTCGTCAGAGAAAAATTACCTGGAACGAAACTATATGCAGGTGGAGTTTCGTTATCTGCTGCATTAAAGCGCCAGCGGCATTGCTGGCTAAGTCTTATTTAGGCAGAAAGACATTATCCTCAATCGTCATTCCTTTTTCCAGATATATGGTTTGTAAGCCCAACTTCTTTGCCGCTTCTATATGCTGTGGACTGTCGTCAATAAAAAGCGTTTGTGCCGCCTTAAAGCCCGTATCATCAAGTATTCGCTGAAATATGGCAGGGTCCGGTTTGCGCATTCCTACCCTGTGCGAATAGTAAATCCTGTCGAAAAAGCCTGCCAGAAGCTGCCCGCAACTCTCTTTAAGAATTTTATTAAACGCTTCCTCATGCAGCTCATTCGTATTGCTTAATAAGATCAGATCGTAATAAAGCCTGAGCTGTTGCAGTATCTGTAGCCTGCGCAGTGGAAAGTCCAGCAGCATGGCATTCCAGGCATTTTGCACCTGCTCTTCAGACAATGCTACGGGAGCCATCTGCTGTAGCCCTTTGATAAAGTCATTTTTAGATATTCGGCCTGTTTCAAAGTCGTCAAAAAGCGGGCTTTGCTTTAACTGGGAATAAAGCGCAGCAAAATTGCTGATACCAAGATCTACAAAAGCCTTCTCTGTTAGTTTGTAATCCAGATTGATCAGCACGCCGCCAAGATCGAAGATGATATGTTTAACGCCCTTTAGCATGCCCGCAAAAGTAAAGAAGAAGGAACAGTTGGCGGTTGGCAATTGGCAGTTGGCAAATTGAGAGGGAATAAGAGCGCAGAAGGCAGAAAAGCAGAGGGCAGAAAAGCAGAGGGCAGAGGAGCAGAAGACAGAGGAGCAGAGAGCAGAGGGCAGAAGGCAGAAGGCAGAGGGCAGAAGGCAGAGAGTATACGGCAGAAGGCAAAAGCAATATTGACGATTAAGTATATCAAATTCCTACCTCCTGCCGGCCCGGCAAAGCATGCGAACCTGGTATGTGAACAAAATTGAGTTATGTATATTTGAGGCTACGGCAGCGTGAAACAATGTACCCGCAAAAAGTCTGACCATTATGACCAAACAAGAACTGATAAAAGCTTTTTGTAACAATCATCATGAAATGATTGACTACGTAACCTCACTAACCGATGAGCAGTTCACATTTAGCAATAATGGAAAGTGGACAGCAGGGCAGCAGTTTCAACATGTCTATCTGACAATAGCAGTATTCCCCAGAGTGCTTTCGTCAAAGGATTTTATCCTACAGAAATTCGGTACAATAAACCGCGCCGGCTGGAGCTATAATACCCTGATTGAAAACTACCTTAAAACAAGCCGTCAGGCACCGCAACAATATTTACCAGAGCAGGTTAGCCCAGAGCAGAAAGCCACCATCGCTGCAGACATTCACAACGTCTTACCAACCATCCAACAGCTGCTGGATCAATATACAGAGGAAGAACTTGATACACTCGTTCTTCCACACCCTTTGCTTGGAAACCTGACCATAAGGGAAATGTTTTATCTGATGGGTTACCATGCAACCCACCATCTGAGACAAACAGAAAAGAACCTGGAAGAGCTGGTAAACTAAAAATCTGTTCATTGATTAGCAGAGGTCAGGCCGCATAGTTACTGATTCTTCCATCCCAAGGGAGTATCTCCAGCCTTAAGTTGCACTAAGTTGCCTTTAGTGTCCTTTAGTTGCACTAAGTTGCCTTTAATGTCCTTTAGTTGCCTTTAGTGTCCTTAAGTTGCCATCTTTTGCCTTTAGTTGCCTTAAGTTGCCTTTTGTGATACCCAGGGGTATGCGACACCCCCATATTTGCATCCGAAATCAATAAAACGATAGAAGATGCAACAACACCGCGAAATATTCAGTCAACACTCATCACACTTTATCAAAACCGGCTGTCCCCCTGTAAAAAAGGCAACGGCCTCACAACAAAAGGCAACGACCTCAGAACAAAAGGCAACGGCCTCACAACAAAAGGCAGCGGCCTCCCAACAAAAGGCAACGACCTCGCAACAAAAGGCAACGACCTCCCAACAAAAGGCAACGGCCTCACAACAAAAGGCAGCGACCTCACAACAAAAGGCAGCGGCCTCAGAACAAAAGGCAGCGGCCTCACAACCAAAGGCAACGACCTTCCAACAAAAAGCAGCGGCCTCACAACCAAAGGCAACGGCCTCACAACCAAAGGCAACGGCCTTCCAACAAAAGGAAGCGGCCTTTTTGAGACATTTCAGAAAGGACAGCCCCTTTAAAGCAAAGAAAAGACGGCTTGCGGTGGCTAATAATTGCCTAACAATTATCTTAAAAGAGCCATACAAACCTCCTTAGCGCCAGTTGGCAATTAGCAGTTGGCAATTGGCAGTTGGCAAAAATTGAAAAGCACAGCTGACAATTAATAAAAAAGATCAGTTGACAATTGGCAGTTTGCAAAAACCGAAAGCAAGACTGACAATTAAAAAGATCAGTTGACAATTGGCAGTCAGCAAAAACCGAAACCACAGCTGACAATTAACAAAAAAGATCAGTTGACAATTGGAAGTATTACAGTAAAAGAACAAAAAATCAAAAAATCAAAAAAACAAAAACTATGAGACCAATTGCTTTAAAACTAAGCAGACTGAATGCAGACGCATTGATTACACTCGCTAATGACATTCACGAGAAGATGACAACTAATGCCACCATATTCGCTACTCCGCCTATTGCGATGGCAGACCTTTCGAGCGCTATTGACAGCCTCAGTACAGCGCAGCACCTTACTCTGATGGGAGGGAAAGCAGCGATCATTGCCCGTAATGAAAGGCGCAAGGAGCTCGAAGATATGCTTAGAGTGTTGGCTAGCTTTGTGATAACAGTGAGTCGCGGCAACGAAGAAACCTATAGCCTGGCTGGCATGACCGCCCAGCGTCGCGGCCCGCTGCGTTACGACTTCCTGGATACGCCAGTCAACCTGCGCTCGGAGAGCGTATTCGGAGAAGCGGTGATTCTTCGCTGGAAAAAGGTGACGAACGCAAAATCTTACGAAGTGGAATACACGAAAGATCCATCGGTAGATAGCGCCTGGACGAGAACTCCTATTGTGAGTGCCTGTCGAACACTGATACATGGACTGACTCTTAAGGAGCAATACTGGTTCCGTGTACGGGCAACCGGCAGTCAGGGCATGGTAAGTGGCTGGAGTGAAACGAGGAAGCAAATCATAAGCTAACCTTCCTTCCTGTTACGGCAATGGCTGGCAGCAAGTCTGCCGGCCGTTTCGCCGGATGGGAGTTTTAAAGAGGGCAGAAAAGCAGAAGGCAGAAAAAGTGGCAGTTAGCAGTTGGCAGTTGCGAATAGAAAGCAAAGAACAGTTTCCAATTTGAAAAAACGGCGGCTGCGTAATCATGGTCATCATGACTATCTGCGTTCCATTACCGAAAAACAAGGAAACAAAAAAACCGGAGAAGCCAATTGGCAGTGGGAAACGACAGAAAAACGCAGAAACAAAAAAACGCAAAAACTACAGGTGGCTATAGAATTTCTTTTCGCAGTTACTGCACTTTACCGCCTGCCAGTATTTGACAAGATTGAGCTGGCAGCAATAAGGACAAACCAACGAAATATGGTCACATTGTTTGCACAGAAGAGCGCTTTCGGCTTTTTCGCGAAATCCAGGTTTCACAAGAATTTCAGCTAAAGAGTAATATCTGAAACCAATTCTTACCGCGGGAGTGACAATATCCCACTCTGACTTCAGGAGAACCAGGTTATAAGTATCGAAGTCTGAACTTCCGCAAAATGGACATATTTTACTCATAGCATTATAAATGCGAAAGGCATTTCAAAAAATATTTTTTTCTCCGCGGTCTTTATTTATTTTTGTGTCTTGATAGGGTTTATAGGGGCTGGTCTGTTCTCAGATCGGCTTTTTTATTTCCAATACCTTTCGGTTGTCAGATGATAACATACAGAACGCTTACATACTGCCTGGGCTTTGATGTAGCAATCCCTTTAGCTTCCGGCCAGAGGTGTCCCAAATATACCTACCGCCAGTTCAGCCCATATGAGGAATACAACAAGTAATATTGCCGCACAGTTCATAATTCTCTTTTAGTGGAAACTTTCCTCACAAACCATTCACATTCCAAACCTGTTCCGTATAATAGTATGCCAGCCCCAATGAAAACCTGGCCAGGTCCCATTTGGCTTTATTTGTAAATTGCGTCGCAACCAAACCCCTGATTGATGAAATACCTGCCTTTTCTATTACTGATTGTTTTTTCCTCGTTCTTCTGCCATTCTCAGGTCATTAGCCTGATAAAGCCGATTCCACAATCGACATATCCCTGGAACGTGAAAGGTTTCACTAGTTGTAATGGAGACTTATACTTTTCAAATGGTACGCAACTCTGGAAGACTAATGGCGATAGTACGAATACCGTAATGTTAATGCAGTCCTTCTCGGATGTAAAGTCTATTACCTGCTACAACAACAAGGTTTATTTCGTAGCTAGCGATTCTGTAAATGGTGACGAGCTATGGGCGAGCGATGGAACTGCCCAAGGCACTCAGATGGTTAAAAATATAATGATGTCGAACGGTCCGGGAGCATACTTTTATAATACTCTGGACCCGGAAGGTCTGCTAACTGTTTATAACAACCTGCTGTATTTTGTAGGAAATGATTACTATCATGGAAGCGAGCTATGGCAAAGCGATGGAACTACCAGCGGTACTCAAATGGTGGTTGACATTGATCCAGGTACGGGAGTATATGCCAGTGGTGTAAAATCCAATCTCAGTGTATACAACAACAAGATTTTCTTTCGGGGCGGAGTGGATAGCCTTCGTTTGTGGACCTCTGATGGTACCGCCGCCGGAACGCATCCAATAAACAGCATCCTTCCCACGGGGTATGCCATATTCGGTTTCAACGGCAGGGTCTACCTGGCCGGAATCCAAAAAGATTCGCTAAGTGCAGATTATGGGAAATGGGGATTGCTTTCGTCCGACGGTACAGATACCGGCACTCTCCTCATCAGCGATTCGATAGAATACCTTACTGAAAACAACGCAGTGCTGAACAATAAGCTTGTCTTCATGCCCTACCATTCCGGCAATCTACACGACCTATACATAACGGACGGCACTCCTGGCGGTACCTCTCCGCTAAAGAAAGATCTTAGGTTAGTAGGTCCTAACAGAAATGCCTACTTCGCTGTCTATAACAACAAGGTATATTTTTCGGCTTCTTCTTTTGTTGGGATAAACAGCTGTCAGCTATGGGAGACAGACGGAACGCCACAAGGGACTATAGAGTTTGCCAATTTCACACCCTACTTGAATCCGAGCTTTCTTACCGTAGCTAATGGCCTTCTATATTTTAAAGGAGTAGATTCGTCAAGAGTGGAACTGTGGTCTACAGACGGAACGCTACCGAACACTAAGGTCATAAATATGCCAGCGGCTAACGCAACGTATGCCTATTCTTCCACTGTCTTTGGCAATCTCAGGGCACCTATATACCATCAGGGAAACCATCTTTACTTTCAAAGCTTTTATGATACAGCCGTAGGATTAGCTTTGTACAAGTACGCAATCATGCCGGAAGGTATTGATGTTATTGAAAGCCCGCCGACGACAATGTTCTATCCTAATCCCGCAACGGGTTTTATAGAAACTACAGAAGCCGAAGTACAGAAGATAACCGTCTTCGATCTGACAGGAAAGATGCTCCTGGAAGGTAGCGGTAGAAGGATAGATATTTCGAGTCTTAACCCTGGCGTCTACATTGTTTTGGTCCGAACGAAAAGTGGTCAAAAGATCAGCAGGGTATTAAAGCGATGATAAAACAGGTCAGGCTTTTCACCCAGGGGGAGGCAAATATTGAACACTAAAACAACAAAGTCTGCACGTTTTATGCAGACTTTGAGTTTATTGCTTGTGGTCCCACCAGGGCTTGAACCTGGGACCCCCTGATTATGAGTCAGGTGCTCTAACCAACTGAGCTATAGGACCTGGCTTTCGCCTAAAGGATTGCAAACGTACGAAAAAAATGTTTTTCAAGTTATCGATTCCCGGTAATTTTTTAGCTCGTGCAACCCGCCGTTTGTTTATTGAAAAAACCATCCTTTGCTTTTTTGCCTTGTAGCTAAAATGAATGATATAGCCTAACTCTAATAGTGCTTTTAACAGCGCTTTTGAACTGCTGGAATAGTATTTAACGCTTAATATAAACACTGCAGCTATGGC
>DATJDP010000081.1:0-24725 GCA_035497355.1 Flavipsychrobacter sp. | reverse complement strand
CCGAATATGAGTTTGAACCAAACTCAATTGAGTTGGAGACAAACTCTATCGAGTTCGCGGCAAACTCTATTGAGTTTACAAAAAAGCAATTCAACATTTTTCAACTCAAAAGAGTCTGGGACAAACTCAATAGAGTTTGTCCCAGACAAATAAGAGTTCGGAACAAACTCAATAGAGTTCGGGACAAACAAATATGAGTGGGAGATAAAGTAATAAGAGATTGACCAAAACTAATATCAGAGGAAAAGAATCTAAACAAACCCTGAACGAAGGCAAGGAAGGAATGAGGAAAAACAATAAAGTATGGCGGTCAAAAGCCCTTAATTTAAAACAAGCGTTCATTTGTCTATGCCAGAACTGAATATGTGTCAGACAGTAGGGAATCTGCTCTTATCCCGCACTCAGGTTTATAGGTCTTCTTTTGTTGATACACGACTAAATCATGGTTATCACTGACCGAATTGCGTTAGCCTCTAACTCAATTCTGTTTCGTTTATTCCCTTCATCTGTTCTCTTTTTTCATTACCATCACTCCTGCCGCTACAGCCCCGCTCCAGGCCGCCATACCGCCGACAATGCCGCCAATACCTGCGCTGATCAATAAGAACAGAAAAGAGTTTGAAAGGCTAAATAAATGGGCCATTCGTGATGAAAGGATATGGTTATTAGCCACATCCTTCAGCGATGCCACAACTAACCATAAAAGAAATACCCCTGCAAATCCGGCAAGGAAGGCTTTTGAGGCATTAAACCGAAAAAGGAATGTGACAACGAAGCAAACAATCGCTATCATCCACCACGGCAGAAAGAAAGTGAGGACGAACGAAATCAGAGCTATCAGTAATATGGATATGAGCAAACGCATTTGATAATCTGGCAATTTGATAATTTGATGATTTGATAATTTTTTCTACTTTCTACTCGCTAATTTTTTTTCTTTCAGCTTTCTACTTACTGCTCTCACTCGCTATCTTTTGTCTTTCTACTTTTGTCTTTTGTCGCGCTACCTTTACTTACCAGGCTTTATTGTCCAGGTATATTTTATCATCTTATTGTCCTGTTGATCTACATTGCGCAGAAATAAAAGCCGGTAGTATTTCCCATCCACCCAGTTATTCACAAATGTGCCGTAGTATTTGCTGCCAGGATCCCCCGATTGTCCGCCCGGATAAACGCCGTAAGCACGAATTGAGTCTTTATCCAGCTCCACAATCATACGCCAGGAAGGACCGTGATTGGATTTGGCAGCGTTGATAGTATTACCCGAGCCTCCGATCTTTAAATGATCGTAACTGAAGGCGGGGATTTTGGCAAGGTGAGTAAGGGAAGTATTCTTGACGTTGTACCATTCTAAAGAGCCATTCTTTTGCAAAATAGAGAGGCTATCCGTTACAGGCTTACCTATTTCAGATGCGGCCAATTTCATTCTTGATAAATAAGGATTATCCATACTATCCGTATTTAAAATCTGAATCGTTCTTTCAGGAGAAGGCATTAGAGTCTCTGTAAACCTTTCCTCCCAAAGCTTTTGATAAAACAGCGACCATGTTGTCTGAAAGCCTGTGGCTTTTTTACTTTCCGGTTTCAACGTAAAGTCCCAGTTGTCGCTTTCCGGAGTTCTTTCGTCATTAATAAGACTATCAATCTTCGCTGCACTTTCCCGCGCAAGTATGGACACGACATCGTTCTGCATCTTCATATTGCCAACGATGTCTTTTGGCAGACTGTTCCGCAGAATTTCATTTATACGCCATGCTCTGAAATCGGAAAAGTAACCATTGTACCAATAAGGATAGGTGCTGTCGGTAGTAACCTGATTAGCGGATGCAAGATATCCCTGAGGCGGATTGAGTACGTGCGGATTTTCAGTCATCGGTATATCTGCTCCCCAAAGGGTTTTGCTGGTATTTCCTTCCATCACGTAGCGTCCCTGGTCTTTCCATTTGTTAACGAACTGGCCTTGTCCCCACATAGCAATGTTGCCGCTACGGTCTGCATAAACAAAGTTTTGGGCAGGACACTGAAAGTGGAGGATAGCCTCTGTAAACCCGATATAGTCTTTCGCGCGATTCAGCAAATACACCGCGAGCAATTCATTGGTTCCACGGTGTGCCATCCATTGCATGGCGAGTTTTCTATTGGTATGCTGCGGATCAGGAAAATGCTCGTCAAAAGTTACAGGGCCGTGTACGGTATAGTCAATGGTATCAACAAAGTCTGGTTTGCCCTTTATTTTAATCACTTCTATACGCTTATCAAAGGGCGACGGCTTGCCATCAAAGCGGTAAAAATCTTTGTCTATCGCCTCTATGGAATAGAAGTCTTTCACGTCCCTGTAGTTGTTAGTCAGTCCCCAGGAAAGCGAATCATTAAAACCTATGATAACGCCGGGCGCCCCGGGCAGCGAAACGCCGTAAACGTTTAGTCCCGGTGCCTGTAGTTGCATCTCAAACCAGAGCGAAGGAAGATTCAAACCAAGATGAGGATCATTGCAAAGAATAGGTGCGCCACTCGCTGTATGAGCACCGCTGATCGCCCAGTTGTTGCTGCCGATACCGGTAGAGTAGTCAGTAAAGGGCAGAAGGCAGGGAGCAGATTGACCAGAAGGCAGACCGGAGGTAGCGGTGGCTCCTTTAGTTCTAAAATGAGTCCATATCGAATCTGTTGGTGCAGGTGGCATCTGCAACGAAGGCGGATCGAACTTTGTTCCTGCAGGAATGACGGGAACGCTTCCCTTTATTCGTTGTGGGAATAAATAGTCGAACTCTTCTTTAGTGAGTTGGTCGCGCAGGATGGTAAGGGGAATGTCTTCTGTATAACCGGTGAGATCGTCCGCCATATATTTTAGCAGCAGCGCAGTCTTCACGTTGTTCCAGGGCTCAGGCCGATAGTTCATCAGTTTATACTCAAGTGGGTAGTCCTTGTACCGAAGAGATTGGATGTAATTATTAATTCCTTCAGTGTAGGCATCCAGCATCTCCTTTGTGCGCGGATCCGCTTCCATCGTATTTAATGAATTTTCAGCTGCGTATACCATCCCTTTTCTGCGCTGGTAGCGGTCAAACTCGAGGATAGCGTTTTTGCGCTGCCCTGTTTTTTTGTCTACGATCCACTTCTCGCCCACTACTTCACCAATCCTGCCTGCTGCTGCACGTGTTTGAAAATCCATTTGCCACAGCCGGAAGTAAGCATGTATATATCCTTGCGTAAAATATAAATCATGGTCGTTCGCAGCGCGGATGTGAGGAACCATACGGCCTTCAAACCATACACTGACAGGTTGCTTTACTTCCGCCAACGAAAAGTCGCGATTGAAATCGTTATCCGTGGATTCAGCGTTTGCTGCCCAGCCATTCACCGGGTCAAGTAACTTACCGAGAGGTGGCAATGAGCCGACAGAGCTGTTTAGCAGCACAACGATGACGATAGTAATCAGTGGTAGAATGAGTACTTTAAGGAACCGCACGTTACTCTTTTTATGTAAGATAATTCTTTCTGCGTGTGTAACAGCAGCAGATGAAAAAAGAGCGCCCTGTTGTTTCAGGGCGCTCTTTCTGTTTATTTACTCTGTAATCGAATTACCGGGACAATCATCTCCTCCAGGGAAATACCGCCGTGTTGGAACGTGTTTCTATAATAATTGACGTAGTGATTATAGTTATTTGGATAGCAAAGGAAGACATCTTCTTTCGCAAAGATGAACGTAGAACTTACGTTTGGCCTTGGCAAGCCGGCCACGCGGGGATCGCGAAATGCGAGTACATCGCGCTCTTCATATTGAAGATTGCGTCCGTGCTTGTAGCGAAGATTGGTGGTTGTTGCGCGGTCGCCAACGCATTTGCTTGGCGTTTTTACCCGCACAGTTCCATGATCAGTTGTAATGAAAACCTGTATGTCCTTATCGGCAATCTTTCTCAACGCCCTATGCAAAGGAGAGTGTTCAAACCAGCTTACCGTTAGTGAGCGATAGGAAACTTCGTCTCCTGCCAGTTCTTTCAACACTTCCATTTCAGTTCGTGCATGGGAAAGCATATCTACAAAATTGTAAACAATCACCGTAAGATCGTTGTTCAGATAGTTGTGGATGTTATCTTCAAGGCTCTTGCCATCTTCGTTATTTGTGATCTTGAGGTATTGCCACTTTAGATTGTCGAGTTTCAATTGTTTTAGCTGCCCTTCCAGAAACTTTGCTTCATAGAGATTTTTACCGCCCTCTTCGTCATCATTTTTCCATTCGTTAGGATATTTTGTCTCTATTTCCGCAGGCATCATTCCCGCAAACAGCGCGTTGCGGCTATATTGGGTAGCGGTAGGCAGAATGCTGTAAAACATATCTTCTTCAACAATCCTGAAGCTATCGGTGACAATATGTTGTATGGCTTTCCACTGGTCGAAACGCAAATTATCTATTACGATCAGGAAGGAAGGTTTGTCCTGGTTTAAAAAGGGGGCCACCTTGTTTTTAATAAGATTGTGCGATAAAACGGGCGCTTCAGCTTTTCCGCTAACCCATTTTTCGTAATTCTTAGAGATGTACTTGCAAAATTCTGTGTTGGCTTCAGATTTCTGCGACTGCAGTACTTCCATCATCTCACTACTATCGCTACGAGCCATTTCTAATTCCCAATATATCAGCTTGCGATACAAATCCTTCCATTCTTCATGATTCGGATTGGAGCTAAGCGCCATAAACAGATTCCGAAATTCCTGCTGATAGGACTGTGTTGTCTTTTCAGAAACAAGGCGTTTGCTTTCCATGATTTTTTTAAGGGAATGCAGCACCTGATTGGGATTTACGGGCTTTATAAGGTAGTCGGATATCTGAGATCCTATTGCCTCTTCCATAATATTCTCTTCCTCATTTTTCGTAACCATCACCACGGGCAACTGTGGCTGCATTTCCTTAATGCGAGACAGCGTCTCTAGCCCGGTGAGGCCCGGCATGCTCTCGTCGAGCAAAACAACATCTACTACTTTATCTTTTAGCAACTCCAGTGCATCGTGTCCGTTACTCACCGATGTCACATCATACCCCTTGTTTTTAAGGAAGAGAATCTGCGATTTCAGCGAATCTATCTCGTCATCTACCCATAAAATTTCACCTTGTGTATTCATATAATTTATCCTTTTTCTTTATTGTTGTTCAACTAAAGTTACTGTTATGACTTATATAAAGGTCGTCTTTAACTGAAATTTCGCAAGTCCCCCTCTTCTATTAACGGTTTACTTTGTTCGGTAGTACATTCGTTCAATTTTTCACATGAACAGCATGGACATAAAAATCAGGCGCGCCAGGAAAGACGATTGCGTTGCTATGTTGGCGCTAATAAGGGAATTAGCAGTGTACGAGCGTGCACCTGACGAAGTAACGGTAGATATTAAGCATTTTGCAGAAAGTGGCTTTGGTGCAAACCCAGTATGGTGGGGCTTTATTGCGGAAGCTGATCAGAAGATTATAGGCTTTGCACTTTACTATGTCCGCTACTCTACCTGGAAGGGGCAAAAAATGTACCTGGAAGATATCATTGTAACTGAAGAATGGCGTGGCAGGGGAGCAGGGAAAATGTTGATGGATAGTCTGATAAGCGAAGCAAAAGATAGGGGCTTCGCTGGTCTCACCTGGCAGGTGCTTGAATGGAATGAACCGGCAATTAAGTTTTATGAGCGTTATAAGACGAAGTTTGACGGAGAATGGGTGAATGTTTCGTTAGATTTTTAAGGAATGCGCTAACAGCTGCCGATTTTACCCAGCTTTATAAAGATTAGCTGTGCCTTTAAGAAAAAAGGCAAACGACAAAGAGGCAATGTTCAACGACATAAGGAGAAAGGCAAACGACATCGCCTTAATGTCTAACTACATAGACACAAAGGCAAACGACATACAGAGAAAGGCAAACGACATGGCGTCAATGTCTAACGACATAGAGACGTAGGCAAACGACATAGACACGTAGGCAAACGACATAGAGAGAAAGGCAAACGACATAGCGTCAATGTCTAACGACATAGAGACAATGTCTAACGACATAGAGACAAAGGCAAACGACATAGCATCAATGTTCAACTACATAGAGCGAATGAGAAACGAGCTAGGATCAATGTCAACGGCATAGCGGGAAAGGCAAAACACCATTAACGACTGAAGTGATTCCCCGGAAGAAATGAAATTTAAAACATCTGATCTTAGCATTCCATGCCTCTTCGCACTCGCACAGCGACTAATACTCAGTAAAGCCCTTATTAATATAAGCAGGGCATTTGTACACCTTAAGCTGAAATGAAAGCTGGAAGATAAACATCAGGTATTGATCTTTGGTGCTGGAGTTTCCTCTTTGCTTACCGGCTCTGCCCAAAGGGTCGGCAGGTGTAACTTCAAGAGAGCGATCCTGCAGGTAGTAAGCCGGGTTAGCCACCTGCGGGTCGTTAGGGAAATAGTTAGCACCTACATAAGTAGTGCTTACATCATCCAAATAGTCCGTAGTGGTCAGCCGGTCGGCAATCTCAAAGCCGAAGTTTAAGCCTGGGCGAATCCAGTATTTAAAGCCTGCGCCAACAGGGAAACACATAGATATCTTGTTATATTTACGGTCATCGAATCCTGCATTCTGTCCTTCTGTACCCAACGGACGCAGATAGTACTTTTTGCCGTTCATCTCCGCGAAAGGGTTATAATAGAAAACACCCACGCCGCCGGTGAGGTAAGGGGTCCAGCGATTACCGATCTCGCCTGTAGAAAACCGAAAGAAATTAAACTCTGCCTGCACTACTGCTTCAAAAATATCGCTCTGAAAACTTAGGTTACGTTTCTGATTATAAAGATTAGAGGAATATTTGTCGCTATAACCCACCCTGGTATAGTTCACCGAACCCTTTAATCCGATATAAGGATTTAAATGAAGTCTTGCAAACCCACCGAGAGCAGGACGCACAAAGCGAAACCCATATTCGTCATTCAGATCGCCAAAATATTGGGAGCCACCAAAGGAGACGCCATATTCGGAACCGCTATAATAAGACTGCGCCTTAACAGCCTGGCAAGATAAAAGCAATGCAAAGAGACACAGCAGTTTTTGAAGCATACATCAAAAATAATTAATTGGCAAAAAGGTTCGCGTTTCTTCCTTTTATTAACGCGCAAACTAATAATTCCGTCTATCTATTCCCCAATATAATTTTTGTCGTATTGTGTTCAGGAAGTTGTGTTCATCTGGACGAACAAGAGAGATTGTAAAATTTTCTCGTTTTACAGCAAGCTGTACGGAGCTGGTAATCGACGCCATCCGCGCATCCATAGTACACAGGTACTGCTCGGCCCGGCCTTCGACTTCAAAGGAGATCACATTGTCATCCGGTACCACAATACTCCTTGTGTTAAGGTTGTGGGGTGCAACAGGAGTTATGACAAAACTTGACGTTTGCGGAAAAACAACGGGCCCTCCACAGCTTAGGGAATAACCGGTAGAGCCGGTAGGCGTGGCAACAATTAGTCCATCTGCCCAGTAAGTATTCAAAAATTCTCCATTCAGATAGGTATGGATCTTTATCATAGAGGAAGAATCCTTCCGGTGCAGCGTAAATTCATTGAGAGCGAAAGGTGCGCCATCGAAAAGCGGAATGCTGCTGTCAAGATGTATAAGTGTGCGTTTGTCAATAGTGTAAGAGCCCCTTACCAGAGAAAGGACTGCATTTTCAACTTCATCAATTGGTATTGCGGCCAAGAAGCCCAGCCTGCCAAGATTGATACCGATAATCGGAATATTCGAAGAGCCTACATAGGAAATAGTATCAAGCAGAGTGCCGTCGCCGCCAAGACTAAACAACATATCTGTGTGGGTAGGAAGGTCGCGCTTTGAAGTAAATATCCTGGGAGTGTAAGGGAATGGTATATGTGCAGCTATCCGGTCATAAAAATCTTTAAAGAACACCATTTGGATCTGGTGATCCTTCAGCTTTTGTAGAATAAGCTGTATCAGTGGAATATCTTCTTCTTCAAAGGTGCGATTGTATATGGCTACTAACATTTATGAAGTTGAGAAGTTGAGAAGTCCGGAAGGTGAAGTTCGAGGTTGTCGATCATTAACCGTTCTACTCACTATTAAAATGTAAAAATAGATCATTTTGCCCCAAGTGATTCCAGGCATATTCCAGCCTTATCTTAATATCATAAGCGGTAAAGATATCAAGTCCAATGCCGGCGCTATAGAGTATTCTGTTATTCAAAAAGCTATTCCCTTCATATTGGTTCTGCACATAGCCTGCGTCTGCAAATATTTTTGGGTACACACGAATTGGTATTACCGGGAGGTACTTTAACGGAATCTTTTTAATGGAAAAGTTCAGTACTTCCCGCTTCAGGTCAAATCTTAATACTCCAAAATGAGAGCCGTCAATCACATAATATTCATAACCCCTTACGTAGTCATATTTAGTGCCCAAAGCGACGTTCAGTGCGTATGGTTGTTTTTCGGGAAAACTCAGCCTGCCGCGGAATATTAATGAATAATACCATTTATCCTGGGGATTGTAAAACTTTCCGAGTTCCAGTGTTGCAAAGCTTTGGTGCTCCATTCCTTCAAGACCGATTCGTGTAAATAGCTGAGCAATGATCTTTGTTCCTTTCAAAGGATAATTCCAGTTGTCAGTCTTATTCAGCTCGTAGCGATAGCTTAGCTCAATCATTTTTAAATCTCTGCTGCCGTTTTCAAAATAAGATGTATTCAGCTCTGCAATGGTATCTCCTATATGATAATATTTGTAGCCGAGCCGAAAGATATGATGCGAGGCATATGCCGGCCTGTAGGTATAGGCTACTGAGCCTTCATATTGTTTTAAAATATAGTTACTTCTCGATTTGATAAATCTTAGCTTATTACTATCCGTGGCATAAAAAGTTTCCTGACTTTCGGCCATGGCAAATGCCAGTCCAAGGCCATGTTTCTGGTCTTTATCCAGGTAAGGATTCAGGTACTCAATCCCGAATTTTTTGGTATAGCCAACTTGGGCCGTCACATTTAGACTTTCGAGGTTGCCCCGAAAGTTTTTATGCCTTAAAACAACGCCAATGATAGTCCTTCTCAGTTCATGGTTTTGTTCATTCCACCACACATTAAAATTTCTATCTGCCAGTTGGAATGTAGGCTCAGGAATAATATACCAGCGCTCTTTTAGCTGAATATTAAAATCAACCGATACTGGACTGATTGTATCAATGCTGATGTGGTAGGAAGTAAAAAGTCCGATAGAGGCAAGCCGCTCTTTACTTTGTTCTATAAGAAAATGCAGTGAGTCACTTTTTACCATCTGTCCCACAGAAAAGCTTAGCTCGCGGAGAATTATTTTATCGCGTGTCTTATCGTTCCCATAAAGGTGAATATGATCGACCTTAACTACTTTGTTTAATACCAATGCACTATCTCGCGGTTCCTGTGCCGATGCATAGGTGCCAACAAGTAAAACGTACAGAAGCAGCAGTCTCTTCATTTGTCGGGCACAAGATAGCGCAGAGAAACTTTTGGCGCCAGACCGATTGATAGAAACCGCTGTCTTATTTATCAGTAACTTTAAGTAGAGATTTTTTATGAGTTTGAGAACAGTGTTCCTGCTGGTTTGTTGCTGCTTAGCTTTTGCTTCCTGTAAGCACGAAAAAGTGAAGGTGCCAGAGCCTGCAGCGACGAAAAGTAACTATCCTGCTGCGGTTGCTAATATTATCGAGACACGCTGTGCTATTTCAGGTTGCCATAATGCTGCGAGCGCCAAAAACTCCGGTGGACTGCTACTTGATAGCTGGGAGCATCTCTTTGAAGGAGGGAGCACAGGAGCGGATATTGTACCTTTCAGTGCTGACAATAGCTCGCTCCTCTATTTTATCAATACCTATCCTGATCTTGGCATTACCAATTTGCCTACTATGCCTTATCAGTTAGTGTATAATCCACAGCCAGTACTATGCAGGGAGGAATACGAAATGATGCGAAGCTGGGTGTTGGCAGGCGCTCCTGATATTAATGGTAATGTACCCTTCGCTGCTAATGCACCAACACGGCAAAAAATATATGTCACCATGCAGGGCTGCGATCTTCTTGCGGTTATTGATGCAGAAACTAAGGTGGTAATGCGTTACATTTCCATAGGAAAGACAGCGGCGATCGAAAGTCCGCACTGTGTGCGGGTGAGCCATGACGGTAATTATGCCTATGTGAGTTTCCTGGGGGGGCAGTATATTCAAAAAATAGATACCAGAACGGACTCAATAGTCGCAGAGGTAAACGTAGGTGCCGGTTCATGGAATGTACTTTTAGTTTCTCCTGACGATCAGCAACTGATGGTAAGCGACTGGCAGCCAAATGGCAGGATGGTGCTGATCAATGCAGCCACAATGCAGATCACTACCCAGTTTCAGGGAAATAATCTCTTTGTTTATCCCCATGGCATTGCCAGTAACGCAGATTTCAGCATGTTCTATGTAACTGCTCAATACGGTAATACTGTTTATAAATTCTCTCCGGATGGATTTTATAAGAAGGTCAGTATAGACGGTAATCCGCCGGTAACTATTGCTGAGGTGCGGGATCCGCATGAGATCATGATGACACCTGATGATTCCAAATACTTCTTAACCTGTGAATATTCCAATGAAGTACGTGTGATGGATGCTAACACAGATACGGTAATTAAAGTTATTCCTGTTGGCATTAAACCACAGGAAATGGCCATCAGCTCAACAAAGCCATATATTTTTGTGACTTGTATGGAAGATAATGCTGCGGATCCCAACTTCAAGGGGTCAGTGTATGCTATCAACTACAATACCTATGAAACGACAAGAATAGACGGACCGTTTTATCAGCCACATGGTATTGCCGTTGACGACAAGAACGGAACCTTATATGTAATCAGCCGCAATGCGAATCAGAATGGGCCTGCGCCACACCATAGCTCATCCTGTGCTGGTCGAAATGGCTATTACAACGTTTACGATCTGAATACACTACAGCGTTTGCCTAAGCGATATGAAGTAACCGTAGAGCCTTACTCTGCAGATGTACGCTTTAAGTAAATGAGCGCTACTTTCGTATATGCTTACGGTCTCGCTACATGGAATTAAGCTTCATGCCCCCATTGGTCTCTACCCTGAGGAAAAGATTCACGGAAACGATTTTGAGGTGGATGTAGATGTATTTGCAGACACCTCTCATACCGATGCATTTCCTTTTATAGATTATGCAGTTGTTTATGAGTTGCTCGTTGAAGCGTTTCAAAAGGAAGGAGAACTGCTGGAAACATTCGTAAAATATATACATACAGCAGTGAAAGCTAAGTTTCCGGAAGCAGCTAAAGTGCGGGTGACTATTCGCAAACTTGCTCCTCCATTGGGAGGCGAGGTGCGATATTCACAAGTATGCTATGAAAGTTGATTTCCAACAGATTGACCCTAAACAAGGGATGCGTCAATAAAAAAACTGGCGGCAATTTTAAAAGGAATCGATTTTATTGCTATATTTTTGTAAAAAAATATAACTATGGTAAAACGTTTACTCTTTCTTTCTACTCTTTTACTTTCCTTCGGTAATACCAATGCTCAGACTTATAGCTACAATTTTGGAACTCTGACCGATTCCATTACTTCCGGGTCTACTATAAGTCCTACGTTTTTGCCCACACCTGCAGATGCTGCTACAGCTTACGCCCGCGTGGGTTCTGGTGGAGGAAAAGTTGTTGCGAAAGATTATGGATTTCTTGGTACCGGAAGCTCTTTGCGTATTCAGGCGCCTACCAACAATTCTGCTAACAAGTTTGCGGTCTACAATATACCCGGTGCATCTACCACTTTTGGGGTCAGATTTACTTTTGCTTTGGGCGACTCTCTTAATTCAGCTACTTCTTCCGTTACAGGTACTTTTGCTTTTTTAACAGGCAGTGGCAACACATTCTCCGGGGGCAATACCTTTTCGGGCAGCCAGACTTTTACCGGCATTCAGCTAACATGTGGGATAGGGGGAGCTACTGCAGAGTTTAGAAACGGTGCCGCCTGGATAATTATTCCAGGACTGGTTATTCCTTATGGTGCCAGTACAGATATCGCAATTTATGGAAATAATGGAGCCTCTTCCGTAATGTATACAGGTGTGGACGATGCTTCGCATGTACTTCCCTCTAGCAGTTGGGATCTTTATGTCGGTGGTGCTTTTGTTACCAACTTTTCGAAGGCGGAGCTTCCAACAGACAGTGTCATCAGATCCTTTCAGTTTTACGGCTTGAACTCTCCTAATAATCTTGCAAACGCTTTTGTCGATGATATAGTTTACACAAATAACATCGTTAATAATACGCTCCCTTTAAAGCTCACTTATTTTGATGCAGTACCAAAGGACAATATCGTTAACCTTTACTGGAGAACAGAAACAGAAAGCGATATTGATAAATACTTCATTGAGTATTCGACAGATGGTACTCATTTTAACGAAATAGCTTCTGTTGCGGCAAAAGGACAAACAGGAAGCGATTATTCGTATGCACATCAAAGTCCTGCAGCCACGAACTATTACCGCCTGCGTATTCACAATCCAAATGGAAGTTCCGAATACAGCCAGATTGTTGCAGCAAGGTTCACTAATACTTCTAAAGGAAATATATGGTATGCGAATAGTACACTTCGCTTCGGCAAGCACCAGGACGCAACCGTTAGAGTGTATGACCTTAGCGGCAAAAGGGTGATCAATACAGAAATCAAAGAGTCTGAGTATTTTATTGATGTTTCTTTCCTTGCACCTGGTATTTATGTTGCCCGTGTCGGCGACGAAAGCGATGCAATGGTAGTGAAGTTTGCAAAGTAGTTGTACGATAGGAATTGATAGAGGCGGCTGTATCAGGTTATGATACAGCCGCTTCTACGTTTAATGGCTATGGGCCTCTTCTTTCGCACAATATCTGTTATCGGTGCTGGCTTTATTGGAGGCAGTAGAAAACCCGGTTTGGAAGCAAGTGATAGAGGCCTTTCTGTTAGGAAGTTTTGTTATTGCTCTTGTCTTCAAATAGGTCAGGCTGGATCAATACATAACGTACCAGATGATACTCTTTTTTTACCGTTCGGGATATACGGTCAATCGCTTCGTTGATATCAGTGGTGTCCAGTTCTTCTTTAAAGGCAATGATCACCATCAATACAACCGTTTCCGGTGCCTGATAAGTGGAAAGAAATTTTAATACCGCCACTACTGTGGGATCTTTTTCTATAAGCTCTTTCATTTTTTCCTGAGTCGCCGGTGCAATTCCCTCACCCATTAGTAGGCTGCGACTTTCCCTTGCAAGGATCAATGATACCCCGATAAGAAGCAACCCTACCAGCACAGAAGCGACTCCATCCAGATGGGGGTTATTTAACCAGTGTCCCAGCCAAAGACAAATGAATACAATCGTGAGGCCTATGACAGCAGCTCCATCCTCAAAAAGCACGACGAAGTTCGTAGGGTCTTTACTCATATGGATCGCTTTCCATAAGCCTTCATCTCCGCGGAGTTTGTTGAATTCTCTTAATGCGATAATAAACGACGCTCCTTCAAAGACAAAAGAGCACGCCAAAACTATGTAGCTCCAAAACGGGTCGCCGTTCTCCTGTGGATGAAGAATGTGCAGTACACCCTGATATATGGAGATTCCTCCTCCAAGTCCGAAGATGAGGATTGAAACAATGAACGATCAGAAATAGAGCTCTTTCCCATAGCCGAATGGCCTTAACGCGTCAGGTGGCTTGCGGCTTTGGTGAATACCGTATAACAGTAGTAGTTCATTGATAGTATCCACCACTGAGTGAACACCTTCAGATATCATAGCGGAACTACTGCTGACAAAGCCGGCAATAAACTTTGTTACCGCAATGAGCAGGTTTGCGGCAAGCGCACTGTAAATAGACTTTTTGGAGTGCCCCATCCACTCCTGTTGTATAAATATTATTCCTTAAAGGAACCCAGCCTAAGATGAATCAATGCTTTCGTCCTAAAGAGAAAGGCGGCTATCTTTGTCGCTTTCATTTATCATTATGTCAACACTACAGAGTAAGATAGAAGCCGCTTTTCAAAACCGGGAGTTGCTGAAAGACGAAAGTTTTAAGGATGCTGTAAGGGCGGTAATGGAAGAGGTGGATAAAGGGAGATTGCGGGTTGCTATGCCAACAGAAAATGGCTGGGAGGTGCAGCAATGGATCAAGCAGGCAATACTGCTGTACTTTGCTATACAGCCGATGCAAACATGGGCGGTGCCTCCTTTTGAGTTTTACGACAAAATGGCGCTAAAAAAAGATTACGCTGCCCTTGGTGTTCGTGCTGTGCCCCATGCGCTAGCACGTTATGGTGCTTACCTGGCGAAGAATGTGGTACTAATGCCGTCGTATGTGAATATTGGTGCTTATGTGGATGAAGGAACCATGGTAGATACCTGGGCGACTGTTGGCTCCTGTGCACAGGTCGGGAAAGGCGTTCATCTTAGTGGCGGTGTCGGAATTGGCGGTGTTCTGGAGCCATTACAAGCATCGCCTGTTATCATTGAAGATGGTTGTTTTATTGGTTCTCGCTGTATTGTCGTAGAAGGTGTGATAGTGGAGAAGGAAGCGGTACTCGGTGCCAATGTTGTACTCACTCAATCAACGAAGATCATTGATGTTAGCGGAGCAGAACCAATAGAACATAGAGGCCGTGTACCCGCAAGAAGCGTGGTCATTCCCGGAAGCTATACAAAGAAGTTCCCTGCAGGAGATTACCAGGTAAGCTGCGCATTGATCATCGGGCAAAGAAAACCTTCTACCGATCTCAAAACGAGTTTGAATGACGCTTTGCGCGATTTTAATGTCGCAGTCTGATCACAATAGTAATACAGTAAGGACATAGTCGGCAAGCAGGATAAGGATACAACTTACAACTACGGAAGTAGTCGAGGCTCTTCCTATTTCCAGGGCACCTCCTTGCACGTAATAACCATAGTAAGCGGGAATGGTAGAGATGATGAAAGCAAAAGTGAAAGCTTTGGCCATGGCAAAAAAGAGATTGTAAGCAACAAAGCCTTGTGTTAATCCCTGTTCAAACTGCTCTTTTGAGAGAATGCTTGAAAACATGCCGGCAATATAGCCACCCCAAATGCTTACTGCGATAGAAATAGTGATGAGACATGGAACCATAATCAACGCGGCAATTATTTTAGGCAGAATGAGATAAGTCTTTGTATTAATACCCATTATTTCCAGGGCATCGATTTGCTCACTTACCCGCATATTCCCCAATTCGGAAGCTATCTTGGAGCCTACTACCCCGGCAAGTACGATACAGATCACCGTTGGGGACAATTCGAGGATGGACGAATCTCTTACAATACCTGCAATAACCGGTTTAGGTACAAGGGGGCTTACTAACTGGTAAGCAGTTTGTACCGTCAACACCATTCCCAGGAAGATAGAAATGATCAGAACGATAGGGAGCGAACGGATGCCGATGTCACTGCACTGTTCCATAAATTCTTTCCAGTAAACTTTTCCATTTTCCGGCCGTGCGATAGATCCTTTCAGCATCAACACAATCCTTCCTAAATGTTCCAGTACATTTTTGATCATAGCATACAAATGTAGTATAAGGCCAAATAAAAATCCCGTACCATATCGGTACAGGATTTTTATTTATAGCGTGTGCGATTTGTTTTATGCCATCTTTTTAAGCTCTTTGATACGCTCTTCCTTATCCACTTCCCTTTGCAGTTTGTCCGACTTGTCCATATCAACAAGAATCGGGGCCGCAACGAAGATCGATGAGTAGGTACCGGTAACAACACCGATCAGCATCGCAAATGCGAAACCACGCGTTACTTCACCACCTACTATAAATAGGATTAGAAGGGTGAGAAACACGGTAACCGAGGTCATTACTGTACGGCTAAGTGTATCGTTGATTGCGCGATTAATAACTGTCACTTTATCCATTGAAGGATTTTTGCGGAAGTATTCCCGAATACGGTCAAACACCACCACTGTATCGTTCATCGAGAAACCGATCACCGTAAGTATCGCTGCGATGAACTGCTGATCCACTTCGAGCGCAAATGGTACTTTTCCACGAAGGAAGGAGAATACCGCAAGCGTAAGACAAACGTCGTGCAATAATGAGAAAATTGTTCCCACTGAATACTGCCATTTACGGAAACGAAGCAGAATATAAATGGAAATACAAATAAGAGAAAGAATTGCTGCCCATTTTGCTCCATTGATCAGATCGTCGGAGATAGTTGGCAGAACGGTTTGTGAACTCATAACATACTTGGTCGTAAACTCTTTGAGAGTTACGTTCTCAGGTACATAATTCCCATCCTTCAAACCTTGAAGCAGTGTTGAAGAAACTTTTTCTTCAACGTCCCTTCCCTGGTTTTCTATCAGGTAAGCAGTAGTGATGTTGACCGCGTTATTCGACCCGATTGTTTTCACTACCGGATATTCGCCGAAGCTTGAGTGCAGTTTCTCCCGAATATCATCTACGTGGTAATTTTTATCAAATTGGATAGTATAGCTTCTTCCACCTTCGAACTCTACGCCGTAGTCAAAGCCATGGAAAAATGAACCAACACCAAGGCCTAAAACGACTACTGAAATGACATAAGTAACCTTTCTAGCCTTTACAAAATTGAAATGCGCCTTTTTAAACATCGTCTTCGACAACTTCGTAAAATAGTTAAAGTGTCTACCACGCTGAGTATATATATCTGTGATCAAACGGGAAACGAGAATACCACAGAACAAGGAAAGCAATAAGCTGATAATCTGAGTAGTGGCAAAACCGAGCACAGGGCCGAGACCGAAAATAAAGAGAATAACCGCCGTTATCAATGTAGTAACGTGACCATCAAGTACCGGAGCGTAAGACCGTTTATAGCCATCCGCCACAGCCTGGTGATACCCTTTCCCGTCCGCAAGCTCCTCCTTGATCCGCTCAAATATTAGCACGTTCGTATCCACCGCCATACCGATTCCTAACACAAGACCGGCAATACCGGGCATGGTAAGTGTCGCGTGCAAGGCGGAAAGGATACCAAGCGTGAACAGAATATTCAAAATCAATGAAAGGTTAGCAACGATACCACCGGTATTGTAGTAAACTAACATCAATATAAATATTACCACAAACGAAATTACCAGAGAGCTCATTCCTGACTTAATAGATTCTGCACCGAGGGTAGGACCTACCACTTGTTCCTGAACGATACGTGCAGGTGCAGGAAGTTTACCGGATTTGAGAATATTAGCAAGGTCAGTTGCTTCTTCAGAAGTAAAACCACCACTGATAGAAGTACGTCCACCGCTGATCTCGTCATTAACGATCGGAGAAGAATAGACCTTATCATCAAGTACAACTGCTACATAACGGCCTTTGTTGTCGCCGGTCATCTTTTTCCAGATACGTGCTCCTGTTGCGTCCATTTCCATGGAAACTTCAGGTTGGCCGGTCAGTGCGTTGAAGTCCATTCTTGCTTCTGTAACGCGGTCACCTTCCAGTTTTGCTTCGTTCGATCCTGTAGCTGTCTTAATTGCATAGAGACGCATAGGTGCGTTAGGATTATGACGCGATTCCTTTTCCTCAGCACCGTAAAGGAATTTTACATTGTTGGGAAATTTATTCCGTACAACATCAATACTTAAGTAGTGGTTTAGCTTCGCCGTATCTTTTTTAGCGACATAACCTACCACCGGACTTGGATTACTTGCAAGTTCCTCAGGAATATAAAGAATGGAACGAATAGGATATTTCTTTTGGGCTTCTTCCTGCTGCAGTGCATTGGAGTCTTTTGTACCACCGGCAGCCGTTTGTGTGTTAGAACTGCCTAATAAAGACGTAAGGCTTGCTGTATCGGAAGCATTTTTTGCAGTGTCGGTTGTGGCAGCATCGGTGGTGTTGGCAGCAACGCTGTTTTTGTTGGCTGTGTCTTCTTCCTTAGCACCGGAAAGATAACCCGTCAGTGCAGTTTCTGCACCTACCAGATCAGTATAGATTTCCTGGTTTGTATAAGTTTCGAAGAACTGCAGTTTTGCGGTAGCCTGCAGGTAGTTACGTACACGCTCCGGGTTACGCACACCAGCCAATTCTACCGTGATGATTCCTTTTGTCTCATCAAGATTGATATTTGGGCTTGATACACCGAATTTATCAATACGAGTCAGCAACACCTGGTAGGTACGCTTAACGGCATCTTTAGATTCTTTGCGGATCTTCGACAGCACTTCATCGTTCGAAGAATTAAGCGTAATGTCTTTTTCAGCTGGCTTGGTAAACAGGTACGCAAGTTTCGCGTTAGGATTCTCTTTTGTAAACGTTTCTCCGAAAAGTGTCACAAAATCTGCCTGGCTGTTCGCTTTTGCCGCATCGGCGTCTGCAATTGCTTTGTTCAACGCCGGATCTTTCGGGTTGTTTGACATTGAACGCACTAACTCGTCAAGACTTACTTCCAGAGTCACGTTCATACCGCCCTGGAGGTCAAGACCGAGGTTCAACTCTTGTTCCTTAGCTGCCTGGTAAGTGTATTTTTTCAGTAATGGAACTGAAAATACAGTCTCTCCCTGCAGGCTATCGGTAATTTGTTGGTAGCGCGCGTCTATCAGTTTTTCCAGTTCCTCTCCCTTCGCATCCGGTTTATCCGCCAGCACAGCCCTTCGGGCCTGCGCCTGTGCTTTACTCTCTACATTCTTAACAATGAACGTAAATGAAAGCTGATACAATGAAATAAGGATAAGCGCAACGGTAAAAAACTTTACCAATCCTTTTAATTGCATAGGTGTTTGTGATTATTAATACTCGTTGAAAATTACTAAGATACCTGAAAATTCAAGGTTGGCAAAGATAGGATTTAATATAAAAAATAAAAGAATCGGAGTAAGATTATAAAATATTGGTTTTGCGGGTAATAAAAGCGGTTGGGTTACACTGGCTCTTTGGTAGTTTTTTATTGTCCGCTGAGCTCATTCCAATATGACGACGGTCATAGAAATATTTGAAATTCCAGGGGATCTTGACAATCCTTACATCTGATCTTTTGTTGCAAATAGTGGTTTTTCCTTAAAAAAGCCCAGATTTAAATCTTTTAGCATTTTATTAGTGAATGTTTTATTTTTACGAATTACAATCTTTAAAGTAATAAAAGTTTCAATTTCAAAGCATGATACGTAAAGTTACGCTCTTGTTTCTGGCGTGCGTAGGTCTATTGGTACAGGCTCAGGCACAGTTCTGCGGTTTCGATCAGAAGCATCAACAGTTGAAAGCCGGTAATCCTGCCTATGTACAACAGCAGCAGCAGTTCGATGCGCAATTGGCTGCCCTGATGAACAACCCAACAGGACTAATCATAAATAACACTAACGGAAGTGTTTCCTACCAGATACCGGTGGTTATACATGTGATCCATACGGGCGGGTCCGTCGGGTCTATTTACAACCCAACAGATGCACAGCTTACCGGTATGGTTAGCTACCTGAACCAGGTATATGCGGCAACATGGCCTGGCTACCCTAATGCCAGCAATGGCGGCACACCCATTCCACTTCAGTTTGTAATGGCCCAGCGCACGCCATGGTGCACAAGTACTAATGGTATTGTGCGTGTTGACGGAAGCAGTATTTCCGGATACGCTACCAACGGTGTGAGTACGGATCTCGGTAATACTCCGGGTGTGGATGAAGCTTCAGTAAAAGCATTGAGCAGATGGCCTAACACAGAATATTACAACGTATGGGTGGTGGATAAAATAGACGGCCAGGATGGAACGTCTGGTCAGTTTACTGCCGGTTACGCTTATTTCCCTACCGCACCAGCGGATATCGATGGTACAATCATGCTCGCCACACAAGCCGCCGCTGGCGATATCACGTTGCCTCACGAAGTAGGACATGCGTTTAATCTTTACCACACCTTTGAAGGAGATAATGGAGGAAGTACTTGTCCTTTAAATGCCAACTGTGCTACAGACGGCGACAGGATTTGTGATACAGACCCTCTCAAACGCACGCTATTCAACTGTCCAACAGGCATTAATTCCTGCACAGGAACTGCTTACGGAACGCTTGTACACAACTTCATGGACTATTCAAGCTGTCAGGATCGTTTTACTCCGGATCAGGCAACTCGGGTCATGGCAGCTCTTACAGCTTTCAAGAGCCGGAGTGGTTTGATCAGTTCTTTGGCAGGCACACCCATCACTTCTTCAGTGGTAGCAGCTTGCACACCCACCGTCAACTCCGGTACTATCGGCGGTTCCAACTCGGGTATCTGGCGTGTGAAGATCACTGATGCATCCATGACCTATATGGACTTGCAAAGCGAAGGCTACAGCGGCGATACTAACAAATACTATATTGACAATACCTGCAAGCATATTGTAGACCTCACCGCAGGACAGAGCTATAATTTCTCTGTAAAAACAGGACTAAATCCTGAAAAAGTACGCATCTACGTAGATTATAACAATGATGGCACTTTTCAGGCTTCGGAGCTGATCTATACACATGATGGAGCTCAGTTCAACGAAACACATACCTTTCAATACACTCCACCTACTACCGCTACACAGCCTGGCTTAATAAGCTGTATTCCTTTGCGGATGCGTGTGATCTCCGACCGTTCCACCGTTTCCAGTGTTACAGCTTGCGGACAGTTAAGCTACGGACAGGCGGAAGACTATAGTATTATTATTCGCGGTGGCGGACCAACAACCGGTGCGGTTTCTGTCAATCTGACTTCTGGTTCTAATCCTTCATGTTTTAACACCCCGCTTACCTTTACTGCTACTCCTGGCACCGGGCTTACACCTGCAGGTTATCTATGGTATGTAAATGGTGCAAGTACGGGAATCACTGCCGGCACGTACACTTCGGCATTGCTTGGTAACAATGATCAGGTGACTGTAAAAATGTATTTCGCAGGTGCCTGCGGCAGTGACAGCACTATTTCTACTGTTTTCACGGTGCAGCGCCAGGCTTCTGTTCCTGCTTCTGTTTCCATCGCTGTTACGAGTGGTGCCAATCCCGGCTGTCCCGGACAAACGCTTACATTCACTGCTACCCCCGTAAATGGTGGTTCTGCTCCGGCTTATACCTGGAGAGTAAACGGTGTAGCCGTAGCTGGCGCAACTGGCGCTACTTATTCCAGTACCTTCAATAACAATGATACAGTAATGGTGGACATGGTTTCCAACTCTGGTTGTGCTTCTCCCGCCACTGCTTCTTCCAATTATATCATTGTTCAGTACCTATATAACGTTCAGGATATAGTAATTGGATTAACTTCAGGCACTAATCCAGCCTGTGCAGGAAAGCCATTGACGTTCACTGCTGCAGTTTTGAACGGCGGCACAAATCCTCAGTATCAATGGCTCGTTAATGGTACTGCTGTTCAGGGCGCTACAGGTCTTACATTTACTACTACTACACTTGCCAATAACGATGTTATCACTGCAGTTTCAATGGTAAGCGATCCTTGTATTCTCAACATGCACGATACTTCTGATCCTTACGTAGTAACGATCGCTCCTTCCGATACACCGCATGTTACGCTTGCTATTACACAAGGCTCCAACCCAGGTTGTATTGACTCACTGGTTGAGTTTACTGCTACTGTTACTAATCACGGTGCCGCGCCTGATCTCACATGGCTGGTGAATGGTATTCCTGTGGCTACCGGTAATGTTTACAGCAGCAACTCTCTCTTTAGCGGAGATGTAGTTTTGTTCCGCTCAGCGGCTACCGACTCGGCATGCTATACCGACGATACGCTGTTCTCCGCTCCTATTACCATGGTAAGGAACAGTGTACCAGCTCCGCCAATTATCTCTTTTATCGGAAATATGTTGGTAAGCAATGTGGCCAATGCTATATGGTACGGACCTTCGAATACTCAGATACCGGGTGCTACTGGTAGCAGCTACCATCCTACACAGCCGGGTTCTTATTATGCCCTTACAGATAATGGAGGATGCTATTCGGCTCCTTCGAATGTGCTGACCGTTTCTCTGCTTGATATCGCCACTTATGACATGAGTCAGGTTAAGATCTATCCAAACCCTACAAGTGGTATTATCACGCTCGACTGGGGAAATGAAACAGTAAATGTTGGTATTGATGTTTATTCTGTAACCGGACAAGGGCTAATGCATGACGATCTGAAAAACGGAACACGCAAACAGTTGAACCTTTCCCATTTTGCGAACGGCAATTACTTTATTGTCATCCGTGATGAAAAGGGCAACATAGGTACCATGCGTATTACATTGAGGAAATAGCTTAATTGATTTTTTAAGCAGGAAGAAGCCGTCTCAAAACCTGAGACGGCTTTTTTATACACGGTCTTGTTGCAGAAGTGCTTTTGCGACAGAGCCGAGTTTTTACAACCATAATAAATTACCTCAGTTCATGATATGAATGTGCGTCAATGAGAGTAAGAGGCTACGAGGAATTTGCTCATTCTTGATTTCTGCTCCCCTCGGCATAGGCAGCACCGACGTCTTTTATAAGTCGCTGTATCGTTTCAATCGTGCATTTTCTCAAACTCTTTAAAGATTCTTTCAAACTCTTATGAGTTTATCGCAGACTCATAAGAGTTTTTGCCACACTCAATCAATATTGTGTCACACTCATATTAGTTCGCCTTAAACCCAATTGAGTTTGCTTCAAACTCATATTTGCCAGAGCCAAACTCATATTTGTGCGAGTAAAACTCTTATTTGGTTGAGGTTTTCAAATATGGATCCGAAGCAAACTCAATTGAGTTGCAAAGAAACTCTTTTGAGTTGCAGAGAAATCAATTCAAGATTTTTGAACTCGAAAGAGTTCTGCACAAACTCGAAAGAGTTTAGAACAAACTCATAAGAGTTTCGGGCAAACTCATAAGAGTTTAAGACAAACAAATAAGAGTGGGACAAAAACTCATATGAGTGTGAGGCTAACAAATAAGAGTGTGATGCAAATGAACAAGATATTGAAAAAATTGAAATAGGCATTGAAGGAAGCAAAGGAAGGAATCAGGAAAAAGACTAAAGCATCGCCGCCGTGAACTGTTAGTTTAAAGCAAACCTTAATTCATCTATGCCAGAACTAAATGCTTCAGCAGATCTACCAGAATTGTAACTGGTTCCTCTTTTCTCATCGTCTCGTCTGCCTTGATATGCCTCAGGCTACTACTGATGAGTGGCACGTACATAGTCCATTACCGTAGCAAGATAAAACCAACCGAATAATAGAAGTGTGATTAACGTAAAGCTAATAATCACAATAAAAAGCGCCTTCACTATAGCCCACTCGTTATAAATATGCTTTTCCCTTTTGTTGTCTACCGTCTTTCGCACACGCCTAAAAGCATTAAATATGCGTGATAACAATAATATTTGTTAAATACTTTTCGCGTACTACTATAGGTCCGCATTTTACTCTTTTCTCTACATCACTGTAGTTCGTCTAGAAATTGTTCATAGTCTTTCAGGCCTTCGTCATTCGTTTGTTTGGCTTTAGTCACTACCTGCTGCTGTATCGCTTTAGCTTTTTCCTTTGCTCCCTGAAGTGAAAGTAGATGGCTATAAGTATCTGCATCGACGAGCCAGGAACTTGTGACCGGCTCGCTTAAACTCATGGCTCTCTCTGCCCATTTTGTTGCCTGCGCAACCTGCTCTCTGTCTGCAACCGATCCTTTGTTCGATTCGTAAGTATCCCATGCAATGCTGTTTAATATATCTGCATAAGCGAGATACTGGCGGTATTTTATCTCAGGGCGTTTGAGGTTCAATGCTAAGATTTCATCCATTTTATCATTGCTTATTCCCATTTGTTTCGCCTGCCAGACGATTTGTTCTTTTAATCCCGCCTCGTACTTTTTTGATATTGCCTCAATGTCCTTATCGCTTCTGTTTAATAACAGGTTAGCATATGTCGTATTTATCTCTTTTAATTTTTCAACACTATTGATTTTCGTGTAAAATCGTTTCGAATAATCATAGGCAACGTTTTCGGGATCTTTCAAATCGAAAGCTTCGCTTCTTGCCAATAGCCTTTTCATTTCGGGCTCGTCTGTATCATTTAAAGCCCTTTCAAGGCTCTGGAAATAATATCTTTCTTTTGCGTCATCGAAATAGTTGGGTTTATTCATTAATGCGTTCAACCGGTTTTTGTTAGCTTCCAAAACATGAAAGCCTTTGTTATCAACACCTGTCTGATAGTCTGTGATTAGAAGAAGTGTACTGTCTGATGGCCTTTCGGATACGAACTTTTTCAGATAAATATCTATCAGTGAATCATTGTCGACACCTAGACGTTTATTTTTTTTCAGGTATTTCCTGAGAAAAGGTTCATCATATTTTCCTGATTGAAGCGTTGCTGCATATTGGACTAAAGTCATCGGGTCATTAAATTCCTCCACCGCTGTTATACCATTTTGTATAAAGTCAGAGATCGACTTTGGCATTCCCATAACTTTGTAAACGATATTCCCACTGTTCGGGTCAATAAAGAGATTGGTTGGAAAGCCATTTACTGCATACTTTTTAGCAATTTAAATCCCTTCTCCTTTTTCTGCATCTATTTGGTCGTTGATAAAGCGATTATTATAAGAATCTCCCGCTTTTTTCTCCGGAAAGTACTTTTTTGCCATCAACTTACAGGGAGCACACCAGCTGGTATATACATCAATATAAACAAGCTTATGTGCCTCTATTGCCTTCTTTCTTAC
>DATJDP010000080.1:0-10684 GCA_035497355.1 Flavipsychrobacter sp. | reverse complement strand
GCAAGGCAGATATAAAGAGAGCTGGTTCTGATGTTACCATCGTTTCTTATAATAAGATGATGAAAGTGGCGCTGGCTGCAGCAGACGAACTGGCAAAGGACGGTGTGAACGCTGAAGTAATAGACCTCCGTACCATTCGCCCGCTCGATTGGGAAACCATTGTAGGCTCCGTAAAGAAGACCAACAGGTTAGTGATTGTGGAAGAGCAATGGCCTTTTGGCGGTGTAGCATCTGAAATAAGTTACCGCGTGCAAAAGGAAGCCTTCGACTATCTCGACGCACCCATCCGACGCATCAGTTCTGCCGATGCAAATATGCATTATGCACCAAATCTTGTTGCAGCATACTTGCCTGATGTCTCGCGTACCGTGCAACTGGTGAAAGATGTAATGTATATGAAGAAGTAATTTGTTTATCTAATAGAACAAGAAAGAGGCCGTCTCAAAAGCTTTTGAGACGGCCTCTTTATATTTTATGTTATTTTACTTCAAGACTCGTGTATGGCGTTTTCTTTTTCATTTCTCATCACCACTACACCATCGAACACATCTATCAGCACTGGCTTGGATTTATCGATTTCTCCACCGATTATCTTTCGACTGAGCATATTGATAATGTCCTTCTGTATCACTCTTTTTAGCGGTCTTGCGCCATATTGAGGATCGAAACCACGCTGCACCAGATAGTCCATGGCGTAATCGGTAAACTGAAGATCTATCCCCTGTTCTGCTAATTGTTTTTGCAGGTTTTGTAGCTGTATTCTGATAATGCCCTTGATCTCTTTTCTCATCAATGGGTGGAACATGATCACATCGTCTACCCGGTTGAGGAATTCAGGACGGAGCACCTGGCGCAACAAGTTCATTACCTCTTCTTTGGTACCGTCTACTACCTCGTCTATATCTTTCCCTTCCAGGTTCGAGAAGTTTTCCTGTATAATATGACTCCCCATGTTGGAGGTCATAATAATCACTGTGTTCTTAAAGTTTACGGTACGGCCTTTATTATCCGTCAGCCTTCCGTCGTCCAGCACCTGCAGCAGGATGTTGAAGGTATCCGGATGTGCTTTTTCGATCTCATCAAGGAGTATGACCGAGTAGGGCTTACGGCGTACCGCCTCTGTCAGCTGGCCCCCTTCTTCATAGCCTACATAGCCCGGAGGTGCCCCCACAAGGCGGCTCACGCTGTGTTTCTCCTGGTACTCGCTCATATCTATCCTCGTCAGCATGTGCTCATCGTCAAACAACACTTCAGCAAGTGCCTTCGCCAGTTCTGTTTTACCTACACCGGTCGTACCAAGGAAGATGAAAGAACCAATGGGCCTTCTCGGGTCATGCAAACCTGCACGACTTCTGCGAATAGCGTCGGAGATGGCCGCTATCGCTTCGTCCTGTCCGATCACCCTCTTATGGAGCTCGTCCTCAAGATTGAGCAACTTTTCCCGCTCACTTTCCAGCATTCTTTGTACGGGAATGCCTGTCGCCTTCGCCACATTCTCTGCAATATCTTCTGCGTCCACCTCTTCCTTCAGCAGCCTTTTGTGCTGATCACTCATTTCATCGAGCTCGGCTGAGAGGTCTTTTACTTTTTGCTCTTCGTCTTTTACACGTCCATACCGTATTTCCGCTACCTTTCCATAATCGCCTTCCCGCTCTGCCTTTTCTGCTTCCAGCTTTAACTGTTCAATCGAATTCTTCGACTGATTGATCTTATCTACTATTTCCTTTTCCTCCAGCCACTTAGCTTTCAGCGTATCGCGCTCTACGTTCAGGAGCGATATCTCCTGGCTTAGCTGTTTTAGCTTGTCTTCATCATTTTCCCGCTTTATAGCTTCGCGCTCTATCTCCAGTTGCCTGATCCTGCGTTCCAGTTCGTCCAGCTCTTCAGGCATGGAGTTTAGCTCCAGTTTTAGCTTGGCAGCACTTTCGTCGATGAGGTCAATGGCCTTGTCGGGCAGAAAGCGATCGCTAATATAACGATGCGACAGCTCTACCGCTGCAATGATTGCTTCGTCCTTGATGCGTACCTGGTGGTGATTTTCATAACGGTCCTTCAGTCCGCGAAGAATCGAGATGGCATCTTCCACTGATGGCTCATCTACAAATACCTTCTGGAAGCGACGTTCCAATGCCTTGTCCTTTTCGAAATATTTCTGATATTCATTCAGTGTGGTTGCGCCAATGGCACGAAGCTCACCACGCGCCAGCGCCGGCTTCAGTATGTTTGCCGCATCCATGGCGCCTTCCATAGCTCCTGCACCGATCAGCGTATGGATTTCATCAATGAAGAGGATAATCTCGCCATTACTTTCCGAGACCTCTTTTACAACGCCCTTCAGCCTTTCTTCAAACTCGCCCCGGTATTTAGCACCTGCCATCAATGAACCCATATCAAGCGCATAGATGATCTTGCTTTTCAGATTGTCCGGCACGTCACCGTTGATGATCCGGTGCGCCAGGCCCTCAATAATGGCTGTTTTACCAACGCCCGGCTCACCTACGAGTATCGGGTTATTTTTAGAGCGCCTTGAAAGGATATGCAGGGTTCTGCGTATTTCTTCATCTCTGCCTATTACCGGGTCGAGCTTGCCATTCCGCGCCAGTTCGTTCAGGTTCTTAGAATAGCGCTGCAAGGCCTGGTATTGCTGTTCCGAGGTTTGCGAGTTTACGGTATTTCCCTTTCGCAGTTCTTTTATTGCGGCGGTTAGTCCTTTTTCTGTAAGGCCTGCATCTTTCAGCAGCTTTCCGGTTTCATCATTTACCTGCAGCAGCCCTATCAGCAAGTGTTCGGGAGTAACAAACTCATCCCCAAAGTCTTTCAATATGGCGCTTGACCGGAGTACGACATTGTTCAGATCGCGACTGATGTTTTGAGCCGGTTCACCACCCTGTACCTTAGGTAGACGGCCTATCTGCTCATCGATCTTCTTGTCTACAAAGGGTATATTGACGTTATTCTTTTTCAGCAAGTACTGAATCGGGCCGTTTTCGTCGTCGAGCAGTGCCTTCAGCATATGGGCCGTTTCTATATTCGGATTTTGCTGGTTGAATGCGATTTGCTGTGCCTGCGATAACAGCTCCTGCGCTTTAATTGTGAAATTATTGAGATTCATTCTGTTAGTTTTTAATTTTTAGTTTTAAGTGCTCAGTGTACTTTTAGTCTTTTGTCTTTCTACTTGATACTTTCTACTTGATACTTTTGTCTTTCTACTTGCGACTTTTGTCCTTCTAATTTCCAAAACAATTATTCCCAAATTTCTCTCCACAGCCATCCAAAAGACATTATTGCATGACACTTTAATGTTTATTGTCATTAAGTCGTTACAAATCAAATCTAACTGCATTTATTTCACGACAAAAAAGAAAGATATGACTAAATGACGTGTAGGGTGGGAGGGGTTGGAGAGGTTGGAGGTTGTTGGAGATCGTTGGTGGGTTGGAGATCGTTGGAAATGCGTCAAAAGGTTTGTTTGTCTGAACCGGGATTTATAAGATTTACGTGGTTGTCTGAATCAGGTTTATAAGATTTAAGGATTAGCTTGATTGTAGAAAGGCTATGGCTTTAGCTTAATAGCTATTTGACGCAGAGGGTATCTATGGCGCCTTTTTTATGTTTTGACTACGGCCAGTAGCGCACAAATGATGATGATAGCAAAAGAGTTGATCGACGCCCCTCCAGTGTGGCATAAAACCAGCGCCACGAAGCTTAATAGAGAACTGCGTTAACAGCGTACAGCTATCAACAAATCCGGCGGAGCCATTGGATTTGTTGGGTATTTTCTTTTTGCTTCTTTTTCTTTTGTACCTCAAAAGAAAAAGAAGAGGGATGTTAACCATAGATTGCTTCAGGCAAGCCCTCGCAATGACTTTTTTTTAATTTTTCGGCGTCATTGCGAACAGAGTGAAGCAATCTTAATATTCCATGCTGTTGGACATTAGCGAAGCACATGTTCAACATAAGAATGGAGCTTTTTCTATTATTAGCTTAGCCATTAATTGTTTGTTCTATTAGCTGTCCCACTTTCATTGATCTGTTTTCTCTCCACCCGCCTGTAAAATCCTGCGTTATTTTCGTATTGATATATACTTGAAGTTTATGTGGTTCGATTTTATAATAAACAGCAGTTATAGAGCTCCATTCATTGGCCACCATTCCTCTTTGCCCAATGATGCAGTCGTCCTGAATGTTAGATACTGAAATTGCATAGCCATATGTTTTCAAGCTCTTTTTTATTGCTTCAACAAGTTTAGCTTCATCTATATCCGTTTCCTTTTCAAAGTAATATTCGTTACTTGTTTTAGATGTCCAAATCGGCGTCTTCGTTAATTTGAACTCTTTTGAAAGTCCGTTAAAGTTAATCGAGGAAGACGTTTGGCTAAAGTCCGAAAGTCTGGCCGTACTTATACATCCCGTTAATGTAAGTGAGAGCAATAAAAATGCAGTTACGTGTTTCATGGTTTTTGTTTTCAAGCGTAATATAAGTGGGATGCTTATAACCGTCTAAGATACAAACGTCTTTGACTCTTCTTATATTTCAACAAATTCAATCGCAGCGTAGTGGTTTTGTAGTTTCCCATGAATACTTTCGTATCCCTGATTGCCACAGATTGCTTCAGGCAAAGCCTTCGCAATTACACCTTTTTTGAAAGTTGCAGGAAGCAAAGAAACACAGCAACAAACAATCAAAAGTGTCTAACCCTCCACTAACGAGATCAGTTTTTGTGCATTGAATACCGCATCTACATGTACATCATTGTTGAAATACGCCCAGACGGTATGTCCCTTCTTAGCCCATTCTTTAAATTTCTCGGCATAATGCTTTAACTGAGCATCTGAGTATGCAGAAGCAAACAGTTGTTTCGGGCCGTGAAAGCGAACGTACACGTGTTTTGCCGTCAGCTCTTCTGCATAAGGCCAGCCGACGCCCTGCTGGGAGATGGTAAAAGCGATCTTATAGTCTTCCATCAGGCGGAATGCCTCTTTGCAGATCCAGCTGCCATGCCGCACCTCTATCGCAAATCTGTATTTCTTATATTTCTGTTTGATCAGATCAAAGACGTGTTGCGTCTTATCTTCCTTAAAAGCCAGTTGCGGAGGTAGCTGCAGTAAGATGACTCCCATCTTTTCCTTCATAGCCTCAAATATGCTAAAGAACCTTTCAAACGGTTCCTCGGGGTCGTTCAGCTTTTTAAACTGCGTAAGATAGCGACTGAATTTGGGCGAAAACCGAAAGTCTTTCGGCACGGTTTTCATCCAAGCCTCCACCACCTCCTTTGTGGGCAGCCGATAGAAGCTATTGTTGATCTCGGTTGTTTTAAAATCGCGGGTATAGAAAGAGAGCCAGTCCGCAGACCTCACTTCCCTGGGATAATATTCGCCCCGCCATTCTTTATAATGCCATCCCGAAGTGCCGATATGTATCTTACCCTCAGCCATTTCCGGAAAGCTCAAAAAGATCAGGCCCTAAAAAGGTTGGATAAAAGCGCGTGATTTAATATTTTGGAAGCATCAGACACCGATGAACAAGTTTTTATCCATTCTTTTCCTGGTACTCTCAATACAAGCAAAAGGGCAGAGGGCAAACGATACTTTCTCTGTCTATTTTGAGCTGGATGTGGCCACCTTAGGGGAAAGCGCCCGGACAAAAATCGATGTGCTTCTTTACCAGGACAAGATCAGGAGGAATGTTCCAGTTTCTATTATTGGTTATGCCGACTTTCTTAATACGGATGAATACAACCTGCTCCTTTCCAGAAGGAGAGCAGAAAGCGTAAAGCAATACCTCGTTGCCTCAGGAATGGATGCCAGTGAAATAAAGCTGCTGGTAGGCAAAGGTGAAGTAAAACGAGGCGACACTTCCGGAAAGGCAAAGGGAATACCGCAGGACAGGCGCGTAGACATCGTAATGGAATATCATCAACCCGCAAAGATTGGAAAGGATGTAGTCATTAATATGAAACCCTCAGAAAAAAAGGAGATACCACCTTCTTCCTCTGATCCTGACTTTAGCATTGACCAGGTGCCTACGGGAAAGACGTTCATTCTTAAAAACATCTACTTCCCTATGAGCCGCCATTTTCCAAGGCAAAGCTCCTACAAGGATATTGACATGCTGCTACAGGCTATGAAGGACAATCCGAACATGCGCATACAGATAGAAGGACATGTGTGCTGTGTGGTGAATGTGCCTGACGCTTACGATCTGGACAGCCACGATCTGGATCTTTCGGTGAACCGGGCCCGATTTATTTACGAATATTTAAAAGCACGCGGCATTGATAGCACGCGGTTGAAATACGTTGGTTACGGACGTTCAAGGCCGATCATCGAAGATGAACAGACAGAAGAAGAAGCCTCCATCAACCGTCGCGTGGAGATCCGCATACTTGATAGATAGAAAAGTTTATCTTTATAAGGCAAAATAATTAAGTTTACTACTCTTAAAAAGCAGGAATAGTTTTTTATTATACTAAAAAAAATCTCACAGTTATGAATGCTGCCATTGGTGTTTACGATTCTCACGACAAAGCGCTGAGCGCCGTTAAAGAATTGAAAGACGCAGGATACCCCGTAAAAAGAATTTCAATAATAGGTAAGGCGGATATAGAAGAAGTAGACGACAAGCTGAATGTGCAGCCCAAGAATCCCTTGCATGTTGAAGGTGTAGGCATCGGTACTGCCCTGGGAACTGCAGTCGGTATTTTAACGGGTGTTGGCTTGTTTGCCATTCCCGGTTTTGGCTTTCTGTATGGGGCAGGAGCGCTGGTTGGCGCGATAGCAGGCTTCGACTTCGGACTGATCGGCGGCGGCATCGCTTCCGTATTTACTACGTTGGGTGTTGAAGATGAGGCCACGCAGAAATACCAGGATCATCTGGCTGCGGGCAAGTATTTGCTGGTAGTGCAGGGAGATAATGACGAAGTGAGCAAAGCGATCAAGATCCTTGAAGAGCACGGACAACATACTTATGTTGCTGCGCATTAATTAGATTTTACTGCTCTATAAAGTTCAGATCCTTTCCGTAAGTTTCTTCGGTAAAAAAGGTGGCTACCACTGTTATTGCCATTACGATAATCCCCGTAGTGGCGGCGGCAGTGGTAAAGCTTTGCCTTGTCTGCAGCCAGTTGAACAGGAACAAAATCAGCGGTAGGGAACCTCTCACCATGTTAGGAACCGTGGTAGCCGCAGTCGCCCTCAGGTTAGTGCCAAAGTGTTCTGCCGCCATAGTCACAAATATGGCCCAGAAGCCGGTGCCGAAACCCATGAGTGCACAGATAAGGTACATCTGGGTGGCAGTGCCGCCATCCTGGTTGAAGAACAAAACGATAGCCACACCGGTGATAATGTAAAAGACATAAAGTGCTTTCTTCCTGCTGCGCAGTGCCTGGCTCAGAAGGCCTATCAGCACATCCCCGATAGCAATGGCGATGTAGGAATACATGACCGCCTTGCCGGGGTTCACTTCGTCTTTGATGCCAAAGGCCTTTCCAAACTCTTTCGAAAACGTAACCAGTACGCCGATCGCATACCATGTAGGCAAGCCAATGAGGATGCTGAGAAGGTACTTTTTAAAGCGGTTCCAATTGTTGAAGAACATGAGAAAGTTTCCCTTGCTTACTGACGACTGCCTAAGGCTTTTGAACATTCCGGATTCAAAGACACTGACGCGCAACAACAGCAATAAAAAGCCCAATCCGCCACCTATAAAGTAGCAAATCCGCCAGTCGAAGGTCTGCGCGATAAAAAAGGCCACCACTGCGCCGGTCAATCCAATGCCTGCCACCAGCGATGTAGCCACCCCGCGCTTTTCCTTTGGTATCAGTTCGCTGACCAGCGTGATGCCTGCGCCCAGCTCGCCGGCAAGGCCGATACCGGCTACAAAGCGCGTCCAGCTATACTGCGTAGCCGTCTGCACAAAGCCGTTGGCAATATTGGCAACGGAATAGAGCAGGATAGAGCCGAATAGAACACTAAGTCTCCCTTTCTTGTCGCCCATTACACCCCAGATAATGCCGCCTATCAGCAAACCAAACATCTGATGACCGATGATGTCCATTCCCTTTGTGCTGATAAGCGCATCCGACAGGCCAAGGCTTTTTAGACTTTGCACTCTGACGATGCTAAACAGGAGCAAATCATAAATATCAACGAAATAACCCAGTGCTGCCACTAAAACGGGAATGCTGAAAAGCGCAATGGTCTTGTCAGCGGAAGGGTGACTACTGTTCATAAAGAAAGCGTGTGATCAACGCTATAATATTATAAAAAACAGGTGATGCCTGCAATGTTCGTTCGTAGACTGGTGCATTTTAAATCTGGCGGCATTTGCACAGGCGGGGGGCGCTAAAAAGCCCGTACAATTTTTTGCACGGGCTACGCGATTTGGCTAAATGACGGGATAAATCTAAAAGAATAATCCTAAACGAAAAGCAAAACTGTTTAAACGAATGTTTCCGTCACTGAATTTTCCGTTGTAATCAAGGTCATATTCATTGGGATTGGTAACATCCGGAAGAAAGGCGTTGTTGAAGAAAAGCCCGAAATAGAAGGCCATCTTTTCTGAGATAGGCTTCTCAATACCGGCGCCTACGTTCAATTGTAGCAAAAACGGTGCTATGGTGAAGGAGCCTGCCAGCTTTTCTTTATCGCCTTCAATGGTCCGGTACTCGCCGTAGGAATTGGTGTAGCCAACCTCATAAGTAGCCTTTTTGCCGATATTAAAGCCAGCGGTCAGACCGATTTGTCCAAACACCCTTAGGTCGTTAGCCGAGGCGACAGGATCACTCAATAGCTTTAGCTGAAACGGTATTTCAAGATATTGCAGCGAATATTTAAAATCGGAATTGTAAACCGTATTGGCCACGCTATCCGTCTCAAGGCGGGTAGTTCTGATGCTGCCACCGGTATTATTGATCTGAAACCCTGTGCTGATACCATAGTTGTCAGCAAAAAAGTAGTCCATCATCAGGCCCCAGGTGTAGCCAACCCTGCTACCGTTTGATCTTACGCGGTACACACCGTTATCTGTTTTGGCAGATGTGGCCTTCATCCACGATACGTTTGGGGCGAAATAAGCGCCGAATCGCAACTGCCGTACATCAATATGAGGACGGTCATCAATGATTTCGTAATTCTGTGCCTTCGCTGCCGTAAGGCTCAATATCAAGGGAAAAACAAGTAATATTCTCTTCATATACTTTGCATAATGTTAAGGCGTCTGCAACAATTATCAAGCCATATTGCTGCGAGCCATTATTTTTGCTGCAAAATCCGACACAACTATTATGGGCAATTTGCAATCAGCAATAAAGGTATTAAATAGAAGAACAAAGATCATCTCATTAATGATTGTTGCTGTTTTGCTTTTTCAGTTCAGCTGCAACGATGGGCCAAAACATCCTGATGTCAGTAATATCGCTATTCAACTGAAAAGCCTTCGGTTGGATCAGGACCTCGCAGCAATTGATACCAACAACGTTGCAGCAGGCCTTCAGCAGTTACAAACCAAATATCCGGACTTCCTCAATTTTTACCTCGATACGCTGATGGGCTTCGGCATCAATGGTCATTATGACAGCAGTGAGCGCGGTATAAAGCTGGGCCTGCAGCCATTTCTGGCTCATAAGGATATCCGCGGACTTTTCGACACGGTACAGCAGCATTTCCCTGACACGAAGAGTATAGATGAAGCATTAACAGATGGGTTCCGGTACATGAAACATTATTATCCCTCTTTTACTGCTCCGGAGGTTATTTATCTCATCACAGGTCTGAATCAGTGGTCTGTTTTTACCGTAGATTCCTCCATTCTCGGCGTAGGACTGGACATGTATTTAGGTCCGCAATACCCCTTCTATAGCGCAGTCCAAATACCAGACTATGTCATCGGGCACTGTAAGCCGGAATATATTCCTGTCAATGCGTTCCAGGCTATTTATCGCAATCGCCATCCTTTTGAAATGGAAGAGCGAACCCTGCTCGATATGATGATACAGAGAGGGAAGGAACAGTATTTCCTGACGAAAGTACTGCCCGAAACGGCAGATACCCTTCGTTTCGGATACAGTAAAAAGCAGCTGGACTGGTGTGAAAAGAATGAGGCTGAGGTATACAATTTCTTCATTACCAAAAACCTCCTTTACGATACCCATTTGCAACAGGTAGCACGGTATATTACAGAAGGTCCGACCTCGACTGGGATGCCACCTGAGAGCCCCGGCAATATAGGTACATGGCTGGGATACAGGATCGTGAAAGCGTATATGGAGCAGCATCCCGACATGAAGATGGAAACGCTTTTCGGGCAGGAGAGTGCTCAGGCCATATTGCAGGAATCGAAGTATAAGCCGAAATAGACCGCATACAGATCACAACCAAAACATTAATTAATGAAGAAAACCGTACTACTTGTCTTTCTGACCATCGTATGTCTGAACGCAAACGCTCAACTAACTAAAGCAGACAGCGTCCGTTCTGCTCTTGCCATTCAAAACCTCGATACCGTTGCCTGGGTAAAGGGTGGCATCCTGAATGTAGGCATTAATGAAGGCTTTTTGCATAACTGGGCTTCCGGGGGTGAGGTAGCAAGCCTTACGGTGAACGGCCAGTTTCATGGTTTTCTGAACAGAATTTTGCATAAGCATATCTGGACAAACAATCTGGACATGACCTATGGCTTGTTCTA
>DATJDP010000079.1:0-15655 GCA_035497355.1 Flavipsychrobacter sp. | reverse complement strand
TGCCTTTATGAGCACCGTCTTTAGAAACTATTTTGCTATTACAGTAAAAGCAGTTTTTTTATTCAAAGCCTTTCATTTGCCCAAAGCTAAGCCTGGAAGGGATTAAAACGGATTTTATCACCACAAATGTCCATTAACCCGATTGTTCGCATAACTGTCTCCGGTTACCTTTTCCAGTATGTAGCCGAGCAGCACAAAATTGGTATTGCTATAATCTGCACTATCTCCCGGGCTAAAAGACGGTTTTTGCTGTTCAAACATCGCCAGCATTTGCTCTTTCGTTTTCGGTTCTGTGTGATAGACAAGATAACTGCTATCAGTAAAATTGTACAATCCGCTGTGGTGGTTCAGCATTTGCTCAATAGTGATATCCTTTGCATTTGGAATGTTCGGATAGTACGTAGCAAGCGGTGTATTCAACTGAAGTTTGCCTTCTTCAATCAATTGCAATACCATTACCGTTGTAAACATTTTCGTGATAGACCCGATGCGATACTTAGTATCTGTATTGGCTTTGAGTTGATCATTGCCGTCCAGCAAAGCATATCCCCACGCTTTGTTATAGATAACCTTTCCATTTTCCGATAAGGTCAATGTGCCCATTATCCGGTTGTTTGTATCAACCGTTTGGATGAGGCTGTCGAGCTTGGGTATATTAAGCTTTTGTGCCTGCGCTCCTGTTATTATCATAACGACAATAACCGTGAGCAAAGATTTTAACGAAAGACGAAATGAAGTCATCAGAATAGAAATTTACCTTAAACTACATAAAAAAGCCATAGTATCAACGCCATCCGCGTAATCTGTTAACTCTGGCGTCTGCGCCGCCCCAAATGGCGTAGACCCTTTGCCCACTATAGTCTGGATGTCGTCCCTTGTTTTCAGTTCTTCGACGAGTTTTTTTTGATCAGTGTAATAACGGTAATGTAAAACGCTCACCGCAGAAAAAGGAAGATCGTTGGCTACGAACAGGATAGAGTCATTGGTAAGATAAGGAACTCTGTTAAGCAGGTATACTGCAAGGTGATAGTCGTAATTGTTTTTATATTTGTGGTGCAACATGTAGTCTTCATACTCGCCGAAGACTTCGAGAACGGTAGCAAAGTCATAACCTTCCGGTACGCAAAGCTGCGTCACATTCCTGCACCCAAGACCGTAATACACGAAAACGTCTTTTGCCAGCTCTTCCAGTTGTTGTTTCGATTCATTTCCTTCAAGAATAGCTACAGAGGTCCTGTTTTTACGGATGATGTGTGGATATTTTGAAAAGTATTGCTCGAAGTAGCGAGCTGTATTATTACTGCCAGTAGCGATGTAGGCGTCACAGTTTTTTAGATTTTGTGCAATATGTATGCCTGTGGCTACTTCCGGCTCCCATTCAGTTAGTTTGTCTATGAGATGCCTTAACAAGACCTCGTCCTTTGAAGATAGCTTTAGATAAATATCGTGTCCTGAAACAAATCCGCAAAGAAAATCGTGGAATCCAACCAGTGGAATGTTACCAGCCATCACAATACCAACTTTGCGAGGTGTCTGCGGAAGAGTGTATTGGTTGAGCCACTGTTCCAGCTTCTTTTTTTGCAGGTAGTTGAGTGCGATATTTTCCACCGCGGTATGAATATCCGGAGCGGTAAACCATGGATTACTTCTTGCAGCCTGTAATTGTACTTCTACCCATTCTTCGTCTTCAGATAGCATATACTTTCCAAGTCTGTCCAGCAGCTCTATTCTTTTCTCCGATAAAATCATACAGGCTAAAATTTATGTTTGCGAAATTGTAACTTTGGCGGCACATAACCCAAAAATTAGACAATAATGGCTATTAAGATAACCGACGAATGTATCAATTGCGGGGCATGCGAGCCGGAATGCCCTAATAATGCAATTTATGAAGGTGGCGTAGAGTGGGCCGTTGCAGACGGAACTTCAGTGACTGGTCAATATACGTTAATGAATGGTACTGTAACGGGTGCTGATGACCGCCATGCGCCGATTGCGGTAGATATTTATTACATCACTCCGGATAAATGCACGGAATGTCAGGGCTTCCATGAAGAGCCACAGTGCGCTGCTGTTTGTCCGGTTGACTGTTGTGTACCGGATGAAATGTATCGGGAAACGGTTGAAGCACTGCTAGCAAAGAAGGATAAGCTACATCTTTAAGGCCGCAATTTCTCTAAAACTCAAGAGGCGATATCCATCCAGGATGCCGGCTCTTCGTTATTTATACAAAACGGTTGATGCGATAGATGTGTGCGTATTTTCTGTTGTTCACGATTGAATTCCCACTTTCTGACTGGTTTTATGCAAAAAAGTAAAAGTCGCCCCAAACACAAGGCGACTTTCTTTATGGTCAAGAAAAAGATCCGAAATTATTGCTGCGTGGCAGTATAGATCACATCAGTAGTATAAATACCTGCAGGGTATGCAAAACCAGGAGTTGCTTTGTATTTTACTGCAAAAGTCTGGTTGCCTCCGTTAGTAGCATTTGTGATCAGGTTAGCTGCTGTAGCAGAAAGAGCGTTGTAAGCAGATGTAGAAAAGCCTTGTCCTATTTGACCGCCTGTGTTATTAGCAGTAAGCATTACACCAAGAACAGAAGCTGGCATAGAAGAAGTAGCCGTAGAGCCACCGTTAGTTACCATAAAGTTAGCACCGCTTGTTTTTACACTTACAGTGAAGTTCTTATTAGAGCGAACCTTCAGTGTTTGTGCGCCGCTTTCCACACCATTTGCGTAGTCATCAGCAGTAGTGAAAGGAAGAGCAACAGTAGCGCCGGTAGTACCAGTACCGCTAAAAGTTATTTCAAGAGCGTTAGAAAGATTAAGTTGAACTGTTTGTTGAGCAGAGCTTTGAGTGCTTTGAGCGTTTGCTGCTGAAGTGAAACCTATAAGTGCTGCTGCGATAATGATGATCTTTTTCATTTTTGTTGTTTTGTGTGTTGTGTTGTTTTGTTTTTGTCAGTCTCGGTCTTTCTACTTTTGTCTTTCGACTTATGACTTACGACTTCTTTGTTTGTTTGATGATGCAAAGATGGATCGGCGCGCAAGTGTGTGCAACAAAACACGACATGTTAACCCCGGCTTTGCAACCGGTTAACGAGGTATTAGGAAATGAAAAAGTGATATAATGGCCGTCTTAAAGGAGGTGCTTAATTGAAGCCACAGTGGAGAAAGATTCAAAGGCTACGAAGGAGAATTAAAGCCTATCGTTTTCGAGTGAGTTGTAGTTTTCAGAATTGTGGCTTAGTAGCTTGTATAACTGAACTTTTTGCCGGGAGGAGGGGAAGATATCTTGCCCTGGTTATGAGGCAAAGCATTAATGTGTTGTTTCATATATACGCTGTCCTCGGCAGCGGACACCTCATAATCTTTTTTATAAACGAGCTCGTCTACCTGGTATTCTTCCTCTTTTACCAGTTGCCCGTTTTGCGGATTGAAATACTGCCAGGTGCCATGCCGCATCGTTCCGTTCTCCGTTGATATTACTTTATAGGCTTCCTCATGGGTAATCGGATGCATCACCATAATGGTATCATACTTCTGGGTGGGCGTTAGTCCACGGTAATGACCGATACAGTACAGTCTGCCCATATTGTAATACTTTACTTCACCGTCCAGCACATTATTCCTGAAAGTCTCTATAGAAACCAGGTCGCCCTCATCGTTTATTTTATACCAGACACCATACCTTTTCCCATGGTCATAACTGCCGAACTCATTAATACCTGGTTCGCCCATCCTCGCTGCTGTGGAATTAAGCCACAAGCCTTCTTTCTTCCCTTTTTCGTCGTATTGGTTGATACGCGTTTTTTCAGAGGGTAGTGCAGCATGCTCCTTTTCCTGTGCTTTTGCAAAAGAAGAAAAGAGAGTGATTACAAAAAATATGACGTTGAAAATTCTCATGTTGTTTTTATACAGCAAAGCTGGTGCCGCAGCCACAAGTTGTGCTGGCGTTAGGGTTTTTAAAGGTAAATCCTCTTGCATTCAGACCGTCTTCAAAGTTTACCTCCATTCCCATCAGATAGATGCTATGCGCGTCCTTTACAATAACGGAAATGCCTTCTATATCGTACACCTTGTCACCATCTTCTTTTTTATCAAAGCCAAGTAAGTAGCTCATGCCCGAGCAACCGCCGCCTTTCACGCCGATTCTCAAATATTGTCCTCCTTCAAAACCTGGCTCGTTCATCAGTCTGTTTACTTCATTTATAGCGCTTTCTGTTAGTGTTACCGGAGCTGTCAATACTGTTTCCATTTACCAAAAGATTTTATCATCAAAGATACCACCGGCCGATAGCGTCGCCAAAACGACAACGTTAAAACATTGCGATAAAGCAATAAATATAATAGATAACTACAAATCTCACAACCCTTCGGGCCACGATAGCCACGCCGAATTGGAATATGAATGCTCTTTTTTTTGAAGCCAATGGCTTTTATTCCTTTTTATGGCTATGAAATATCGGAAAGTGAAAATAAGGCTAGTCATGTCCGGGCATACCTTTGCACTAAATATCACCGTTGGTGCTATGTGATTTTTCAAACAACATAATTATCTAAAATGGATAGTAATACTAATTCAATTGAAGAACTGGATGTACGCGTTCTTATTCCCATTCAAAGACATGAAAAGCTAATAAAGCTATTTAAAGACTTGCCGGTTGACGAAAGCTTTATTTTCATTAACGATCACGATCCCTTGCCTCTATTTTATGAATTCCGCTCTATTTATGGCGATGTAGTAGGGTGGGAGTATCTCAACCGCGGAGGAAGGGAGTGGAAAGTGAAAGTGACCCGTACTGAAGCTTCTCAGGGACGCGAATTTACAGATATTTCAACCCTTCTTGACCTTAGAAAGGTAGATCACAAAGATTGGAAGCAAGTTGTTTTTCACAGATATGGCATGATGGAAGAAGGGACAACCATGGAGCTGATTGCAAAAGAGGACCCGATGGAGATACACGGCATATTCATTCAGAAGTTTGAAGGAAAACATAAGTGGATCTATAAGACAAAAGAAGCCGAAGAATACGTAATCCATATTACAAAGCAAGATAATAGCGGACTGGGTGATACCGGCTTTTCAGTGGTCAACGAATTTGATATCCGTCCTTATCCGCCTACCGAACGTCACGAAATGTTTTATCAGGCTTTCGCGGATATCAATGCAGGCGAGGCATTTGAGTTTGTGAACGACCACGATCCGAAACCGTTGTACTACCAGATGGAAGCGGAGAGTAAGGAGCCTTTCAGATGGGAGTATTTAGAAAAAGGCCCGGAGGTGTGGAAAGTAAGAGTGATAAAGCTTAAGAAAGAGTAGCAAAGGAAACTTTGTACATAATATTCCATGCACATCAGCTTCACAGCCGCTCGTGCATGGAATTACTTTTTTAATATTGAATAGTCAGGTCATTACATATAGTCGCTTCTGCTCACTTTGTAAGGTAAAATCCTGCATTTTTCTTGTAGTTTTGTTCCCTTGCAAAAAACTGATTCTTTTTATGAGTGAGGCATTAGACATGATCATTGACGATGCATCCCAACAGATGAAAAAAGCCATAAACCATCTTGAATCTGAGCTTTCGAGGATCCGTGCCGGAAAGGCAAACCCTGTGATACTGGATGGCATCAGTGTAGAGTACTATGGCGCCGCCACACCGTTAAGTCAGGTAGCTAATGTCACTGTTGCTGACGCGCGCACACTTTCTATTCAGCCTTGGGAAAAAAATATGCTTGGAGCTATTGAAAAAGCGATCATCGCTTCCAACATCGGTTTGAATCCACAAAACGATGGCAATATCATCCGTCTTTTTCTGCCGCCGCTAACGGAAGAACGTCGCAAGGAGCTTGTGAAAAGGGTGAATGCAGAAGGGGAGCAAGCGAAAGTGGTCGTACGTAGTATCCGCAGGGAGGCGATTGAACAAATTAAGAAAGAACAAAAGGATGGCCTGAGCGAGGATGTTGCCAAAGACGGTGAAGCCCGTGTGCAGGGCCTTACTGATAAATATATCGTTCTTGTGGATCAGCACTGCAAGGATAAAGACAAAGAGATCATGACGATCTAAGTATCATCTGCATAACAACTTTTCATGGATGAACTGCAGCGACATATACTGTTACTATTTTCTATACCTATCTATGCAGTACTAATACCACTGGAGATCATTGCCAGCAATTTCCACGGCTGGAAGTTTTACAGTGTGAAGGAAACGCTGGTAAACATCTACCTGAATATTACCAATGCGGGTATTGATCTGCTCTTGCGCGGTGTAGCTTTCGCCGTGCTCTTGTTTTTTTATCAATTTCATTTTCAGGTTCAGTTGCACCCTGTTGTGTACTGGCTGCTGCTGTTCCTTTGTGAAGATGTACTGTTTTGGCTCGAGCATTTTGTAGACCACCATGTCCGTTTGTTCTGGGCAGTGCACGTTACGCATCATTCCTCCGAAGAATACAATCTTACCACTGGCTTCCGGTCCTCGGTGTTCATGCCTTTTTATCGTTATCTGTATTTTATTCCGCTGGCCTTGCTTGGCTTTGAGCCGCTGGATATTTTCTTTATGTATGCGTTCACCCAAACTTATGGCATATTGGTGCATACTCAGAGTATCAGTCGCTTGCCGGCATGGGTAGAATTTATTTTTGTTACTCCATCTCATCATCGCGTTCATCACGCCAGCAATATCCCTTATCTCGATAAGAATATGGGCATGGTGCTCATTATCTGGGACAGATTGTTTGGAACCTTCGCCACGGAAATTCCCGAAGAAGAGCCTCGTTTCGGCTTGACAAAGCGGCTGGCCAATCCGCACCATCCCGTAAAGATCATCTTTCACGAGTGGGAAGCAATTGGTAAGGATCTGAAAAGAAAAATTCCCATCAGGCTAAAGCTAGCCTATCTTTTTAACCCACCAGGATGGAGCCACGATGGCAGCACCATGACTTCGAAACAACTGCGGGGTATGTGGCGGAAACAAAGGTCAGCACAACAAGCCGCACGAAAAGCAAAAGCAAAGACCAAAGTGCTGGAGAAGGAAGCTGGCGTCCTCTGATATCGCTGTCTTAATACACTTTTCCATATACTGAATAGCGACGATATACAAATGAGTTATTTAGAGATTCAAATCAGCTTTTTGTAATTGCAAATAGGAGTTTTGTAATTGCAAAAGAGGTTTTTGAATATGCAAAAACCTCTTTGTCTTATGCAAAAGCTATTTTGTCTTGTGCAAAAGTGCTTTTGTCTTATGCAAAAACCTCTTTGTCTTATGCAAAAGTGATTTTGTCTTATGCAAAAACTATTTTGTCTCATGCAAAAGCCGTTTTATCTTATGCAAAAATCATTTTGTCTTATGCAAAAGTGATTTTGTCTTATACAAAAACCTCTTTGTCTTGTGCAAAAATCTTTTTTGTACATGCAAAAGACACTTTTTTACATGCAAAAGGGCCTTTTACACGTAGGGCAGACCTGTGTGTCTTGCCCCTATTAGTCTCGTGAAGTTGTTGTTTTTTACTGCCTCGTTGCTGTTCCAGGCATTGTGAGAGGGTATTCCGAACTCACGGATACAGCGGATTGCAAATCCGCTACATCCTCATGTTCGACATGCGCTTCGCTAACATGTCGAACAGCGTGAGTTAAAAGACTTTTCGATTACAGCGGATTTGAAAATCCGCTATATCCTTATGTTCGACATGCGCTGCGCGGGATGTCAACAGCATCTTTAAGGCAAAACCGGTATTAATTCATAATCTTGTCGTATCTGCGTGATTTCGTCCGTGCTACTTAACTGTGTACTTAAAAATCCGTACAAATTTTCTTCAATAAAAGCCTTTAGATAATTCTTGCTAATTTCCAGCAACAAACCACAATCGATAGTGTTTAAAAACGCCTCTGCTATTTCATGCGTTTTGGTAGATTGTGGATGGCATGTAACTTGTTTATACCACCCGCTTTCCTCTGTCCACTTGTCGTTTAACGGGTTCAATTTGTGACTGAAGCGGGTGATAATTCCGTAATTCGGATTTTGAGGAGGACGGCTTTCGGTTGTGGGAATGTATTTGGTAAAATACAAGCAAGTTCTTACAATAAAGAGTTCGTCAATTGACTTGTTTTCTCCAAACAAGAATCGAATAGTTATCAGGTTGGAACTCATAATCTAACCTTTGAATGTTCGTTAGACAAGCATCGTCGCTCTCATTGGGAGAAGATACGGCCTGGTAAAAACAATTTAAATTAATATGGAATCCGTCAAACTGAAAAATGTACTCTGTGTCGTTCCACCATATTCGTCTTGGCACAGAGGTTCTTAATTGTCGTGCTAGGTCAATCTCTAATTCGCTGTAAAGATGTTTCATTTTGGTAAGGTTAACGGTCTCTGACGTAGTGAAAAATAAATTCTGCCGGTCAAAAAGTACAGTAAGTGTTCCTTCCACACTATTCATCATTCATCATTCCTCACCCCTGCCATCTTCATAATCTTTTTAAATTCCTTTTCCTTCACTGCGCCGACTGACAGGCGGGAAAGCCTTACCAGATCCATATCCTCAAGGGCTTTCTCTGCTTTTATCTCCACAAGGGTAACCGGCTTAGGTAAGGCTTGCAGAGGCTTAAGGTCAACAACTACCCAGTTTGCGTCCTCTGTTGTCGGGTCCTGATATGCTTCTTTTGCAACCTCCGCTATGCCAACTATGGCAAGGCCTTCATTGCTGTGGTAAAACAACACCTTATCGCCCTTCTTCATAGCTCTCAGATTGTTTCGTGCGGCATAGTTTCGTACACCATCCCAAAAGGTCTTACCATCTTTTGCAAATTGTTCCCAACTGTATTTAGAAGGTTCTGATTTTACCAGCCAGTAGTTCATAAAGGAAAATGAGGAGCTAAATTACTCAACAGATAAATAGGAACATTCATTTTCTCTGGGGAGGTGTCCTTCTGGGATACCTGCTTCTATCTATCGGATCGGTAGGGTAATGGGTTAGAGATTCTGAAGTGATCCTGACGGCTTTCTTAAACCGGTCAACCACGATATAGTTGCTGGTATTCGGATCTATTTTAAAGTATCCATCATACACCAGGCTTTTGCGGCCATGCTTCTGAGAAGGAATAAAGACTTTCAGTCTATGCCTTCCGGGAGCAAGGTCGTCGATGGTTATGGTGTTTCCCTGTTGACTGTAATTATGTTTATCAATTGCTATTTTCATTACTGAGTTATCAGCGAGCCGCACCTTTACGGTGCTTTTCCCTACCTGAGCCAGCAATGTGCCAAAGGAAGCTATCATCAAAAAGCAAAAAATAAGTAATTTCTTCATCGTTGAATTGGTTAATTACCTCTACTACTTCAAGGGCTGTGCCAGATTTTTGATGGTTTGGTTTAGCGGGCTAACAAATGTGAGCACAAGATGCCGGTAGAGACGGCTGCATTCAAAGATTCTGCACCCCCTCCTTTGGGAATGGTGGCCTCGCAAGTGGCTTGTTTCACCAAAGCTGGGGTCAATCCTTTTGACTCATTGCCGATCAATAGCACGGCTTCAGGGAAAGGTTGTAAATCATAAAGGCTTTTCCCGTTTAATGTAGCAGCAATTACAGGCCGTTTCTGCAAAGCAACAAACTCAGGAAGATTTGCTTCAAAAAGCTTTACCCGTAGATGGCCTCCCATGGCAGATTGCACCACCTTAGGGTTATAGATATCAACACAGTTTTCAGAGCATATAATGTTGGGAATGCCAAACCAGTCGGCAATACGGATGATCGTTCCCATATTGCCCGGGTCCTGCACGTTCTCAAGGGCGATACTCCAACCCGATACTGGCAGGTTTTCTGTTACCGCAGGAATTGCCACGGTTATCAGCACTTGGTTCGGCGTTTTTAAAGTAGAAATACTATTTAGTTCCTGCTCTGAAATGATACTGAGGGTTGCCGACGAATGTCTTGCAATCAGCGCCTCATTTTGTGCAGCCCAGCTTTCCACAGCAGCAATATGTTGAATGGATGCATCACTGTCCAGCCATTCCCGCACGATCTTATCTCCCTCGGCAATAAAGGCATGGTGCTCTTTCCTGTATTTTTGCTGGTTTAACGATCTAATGTATTTAATTTGTGCCTTTGATAACATCGGGTACAAAGCTATATCAATTGTCTAATCTCACTAATGGCATTTAGAAGCAGCACATTCAATAATATTCTTTTACTCGTCTCCCTGTTACTGCTTTCTATTGCCGGCACAAGCTGCGATCCGACAAAGCATTTGACTGAAGAACAATACCTGCTGCGGAAGAATAATATCAAGCTCACTACTGATAAAGGCATTACGAGAAGAGGGGAATTGAAAGACAACGTTGAGCGGCTGATCGTTCAGAAGACCAATACTTATTTTCTGGGTGTTCCATATAAAGTGTGGCTTTACAATCTTCGTTATGAGAAGTATAAGAAGGATTCTATTCAATCGAAACTCATAGAAAGGCCGGTCGTTTTTGACAGCAGTCTGGTAACACGTTCCGTAAATAATATTCGCAGCTATTTATTCAACCAAGGCTATTTTAATCCTATAGTAGATGATACCATAAAACTGAAGGGTCAAAAAGCTTATGTGGATTACATTGTTACGACCGGTAACAACTATCTGATACGGAAGACGACACTTGACGTAGACGACAGCACCATTAAATCCATCGTAAAAAGCTCAATGGGAGAGTCTGCGCTGCAGGAGGGGAAGGAATTTTCCATGAGCTTGTTGGAGGAGGAAAGGAGCCGGATTACCAACGTGCTTCGTGACCACGGGTATTACAAATTCACTCAGGAAAATGTAGTCAATTTCTCGCTGGATACGTTTAATAAAGAGCTGTTGCGCGATGTCGACAACCCCTTTGAAAGTGCTATCAACTTTCTGGCTGCCCAGAAAACGGACAAAAAGCCAACGCTCGATGTGAATATCATCATTCGCGCAGAAAATAAAGATGCTTATAAGCCTTACGTTATCAATAAGGTAAGTGTCTTTCCCGATTTTGAGAATCGCACTGACATGAGAGACAGTTCCATGTACCACTCTCTGATCAACGGTGTATCGTTCAGGTATCATAATCACTATGTAAGGGAAAATGTGATACTCAAATATGTGTACCTCGAACATGGGAAGCGCTTTTCGCAAACTGATTTTGATGCCACTATTAATCGATTGAATCAGTTAGGGGTCTTCCAGACAGTGAGGATATTTCTCTCCGAGGATACCACGGGGACTGACTCTTCTACAAATCTTCTGAACGCCTATATTCTCATGACACCGGCGAAAAAGCTGGAGTTTACTGGTACCGTTGAAGTCTCTACCGGTATGACGTATGCGCTCGGGGTAATGCCGGGCATCAGTTTTCGCAATCACAATCTTGGGAAAGGAGCCAATCTCCTGACCGCTTCTGCCAGTTTTGGCGCAGAAAGCGCCTATAACCCCCACGAGGGAAAAACATTCTTTCAGCACTTCAGCCTCCTTACCAAGACTTATTCTTTGAATGCAAGCATAGATTTTCCTAAGTTTCTTTCACCTTTCAGGATAAGATCTACCAAGAAAAATTTGCCACGTACCGTTGTGAGTTTTGGTACCAGCTGGCTGGATCGGCTGAATTATTTCACACTCACGAATACCAGTGCCAATTTTGCCTATAACTGGCGTGAAACAAGCACAAACACCTGGGATCTTTCTCCTGCGTTTGTGAGTATTATAAGGCTTCCTAAAGTTTCAGACTCATTTCAGCGCCGCCTCGAGGAAAATGACTTTTTGAAAAACAGCTACCGTGAAACCTTTATTGAGGGAGAAAGCGTTGGCTTCACCTTTTCCAATCAGTCAGACAATAAGGGTCACAGCTATTCTTATGCGCGGGTTAGTGCTGAGGAAGCAGGGGGGCTTTTAGGCGGACTTTCCGCAATCGGTCTGCTAAACAACCTTAATTACGCTCAATACCTGAAGTTTGATTTCGATACAAGACGGTACATTAACAGAAGAAGGTCGCAAATCGCCCTTCGGTTTTATGGAGGCGTAGGTATTCCCTATGGGGCATCTCCTACACTGCCTTATATCAAGCAGTATTTCGTGGGTGGTGCTTACAGTATCCGCGGCTGGCGAATCAGAACGCTCGGCCCGGGAAGCTACTTTGATACCACTGCCGAAAGCACAACCAACTTCATAGACCGTACAGGGGACATTAAGCTGGAGATGAATGCGGAATACCGCTTCGACATTATCCAGCTTTTTTCAGGGGCAATCAAGCTGCGTGGTGCAACCTTTGCCGATGCCGGCAATATCTGGCTGATGAAGGATTCCAAAGACTATCCCGGTGGCGTTTTTCGCCTCAATAAATTAGGTGATGATATTGCAATCAGTGCCGGTGCTGGTCTGAGAATGGATATTGCGGGCTTTTTTATCCTTCGGTTTGATGGTGCTTTCCCTGTAAAGGTGCCATACAATGCTACCTACGATCGCAGGAGATGGATTAATCCATTTGATGGACACTGGGGCATTAGCGACATCGTATTAAACATCGCTGTTGGTTATCCTTTCTAAATGCACTTTGCCTGAGCACTAACCTTTTAATATCTTTGGCATTATATGCGTAACATTAAAGTCATTGAAGTAAAATCCGAGATCGGTGCGGGAACACGTGGTGCGAGTCTTGGCGTTGATGCCCTGCAGATAGCGGCACTGGACTTTATGAGCAGCTTCTTTGTCAATTTCCCTACTGAGCAGGTGGAAACGGAGAATAAGCTTTTATATGAGCCTGTTCAATCGCCCTATGCCAAAAGAATACACGGTATCCTTTCTATGTATGAGCGCGTTTCCAAAAGCGTTGGAGATACATTGAGATCCGGTCTTTTTCCGCTGGTGCTTGCCGGAGATCACAGTACGGCCGGTGGCACTATAGCAGGTATAAGGATGGCAAAGCCAAAGGGCAGACTTGGGGTTATCTGGATTGACGCCCATGCTGATCTCCACTCACCATACACTACTCCTTCCGGCAATATGCATGGTATGCCGCTTGCTACCGCCCTTTCAGAGGATAACATTGAAAATCAGGTCCATTTTCCAGACGAAAAAACGGTTGACCTTTGGAATAAGCTCAAGAACATCGGAAAGATTAGTCCGAAGATCAGACCGGAAGACATCGTTTTCATTGCCCTTCGCGACTTTGAAAAGGAAGAAGAGCACATCATAAAAAAATACAACATCAAGGTTATCCCGGTGCAGGAAGTACGCCGTAAAGGTGTGGAGAATGTTGTGCGGCAAACTTTAATGCACCTGACCAACTGCGACGACATCTACGTTTCATTTGATGTAGACTGTCTTGATAGTTCCATATCCCGCGGAACAGGTACCCCGGTAAGCAACGGATTAAAAGAGCGTGAAGCAGAAGATCTGCTTGCAGCGCTGATGCAGAACCATAAAATCTGCTGCCTGGAGATTGCTGAGGTGAACCCGACGCTGGATAAGGAAAACCTAATGGCAGAAATTGCTTTTAATATTCTTCAAAGAAGCGTCAACATCCTTTTAATGAATCCCGCATAGTTATTGTTCATAATGATGTTTCTAATCTGTAAGGCACTTTTGTGTAAACGATTGTACTCAGCAACGCCGGTTCGATTATTTTGAATAATTTTGCACGTCTTTTATTTAATCATCCAAACGTCTAATAGCAATGGCATTCGATCTTGATCTTATTCAAAGGGTCTACCAGGAGTTACCAAAAAAAGTAGATGCTGCCCGCAAACTTATCGGGCGCCCACTTACCCAGGCCGAAAAAATTCTTTACTCACATACTTATGAATTGCCGGGGAAAGCTTACGAACGTGGGCGGGAATATGTCAATTTCGCTCCCGACCGTGTAGCGATGCAGGATGCTACGGCACAAATGGCTTTACTTCAGTTTAAGACCTGCGGCCGTGAGAGAGTTGCGGTACCTTCTTCTGTGCACTGCGATCACCTTATTCTTGCTAAAGATGGTGCCACTCAGGATCTTGCTACAGCCTTTGAAGTCAATAAAGAGGTTTACGATTTTCTTGCTTCTATTTCTAATAAATACGGAATCGGCTTCTGGAAGCCGGGTGCTGGTATTATTCACCAGGTAGTGCTTGAAAACTATGCATTCCCCGGTGGTATGATGATCGGAACGGATAGCCACACGCCTAATGCCGGCGGCTTAGGTATGATAGCTATCGGTGTTGGTGGGGCTGATGCGGTAGACGTTATGGCGGGTTTGCCATGGGAGCTGAAGATGCCAAAGCTTATTGGTGTGAAGCTTACCGGACGTATGAACGGATGGACCTCTGCAAAGGATGTAATTCTTAAAGTTGCAGGTATCCTCACTGTAAAAGGTGGAACCGGCGCTATCGTTGAATATTTTGGTCCTGGTGCAGAAACACTTAGCTGTACGGGTAAGGCAACTATTTGTAATATGGGTGCTGAGATCGGTGCTACATGTTCTCTTTTTGCCTACGACGACAAGATGAGCGACTATCTGAAAGGAACAAACCGTGAAGAGATCGCAGGACTTGCTGATAAGATCAAGAATTATTTACGTTCTGATTTTGAAGTGTATGATAATCCCGAAATCTTCTACGACCAGGTAATTGAGATCAATCTCGATGCGTTAGAGCCGCACCTCAACGGACCTTTCACACCAGATCTGGCAACACCGATCTCTCAAATGGCAGAGGCTGTAAAGCAGCATGGCTGGCCTGATGAGGTAGAAGTGGCGCTGATTGGCTCTTGTACCAACTCTTCTTATGAAGACATGACCCGCTCTGCATCTATTGCAAAGGATGCACTGGCAAAAGGACTTAAAGCTAAAAGCGAGTTTACCATTACGCCGGGCTCGGAAATGGTGCGCTTCACAATAGAGAGGGATGGCATTCTCGATACCCTTCACAAGATGGGCGGCCTCGTGCTGGCCAACGCCTGCGGACCTTGTATCGGTCAGTGGGCTCGCCACATAGACGATCCTACCAGAAAGAATACAATCGTTACTTCCTTCAACAGAAACTTTGCGAAGCGTAATGACGGATTAGCATCTACACACGCTTTCGTTGCCTCTCCTGAGCTGGTAACTGCACTTGCTATCGCTGGCCGTCTTTCATTTAATCCGATGAAGGACAAACTGATCAACGAAAATGGCGAAGAGGTAATGCTCGACGAGCCAAAAGGCTACGAACTGCCACCTGCTGGCTTCTCTGTAAAAGATGCAGGCTATCAGGCACCTGCCGTGGATGGCTCTAAAGTAGAGGTGTTAGTTAGTCCTACCAGCGAACGTCTGGAGTTGCTTGCGCCGTTTAAGGCATGGGAAGGCACAGACCTTAAAGGACTTCGCCTGCTCATTAAGGCATTCGGAAAGTGTACTACCGACCATATCTCTATGGCAGGCCCATGGTTGAAATACAGAGGCCATCTGGACAATATCTCCAACAACATGCTGATTGGCGCTATCAATGCCTTCAACATGGAAACAAATAAGGTGAAAAACCAGTTGACTGGCGAATATGGTGAAGTGCCGCAGGTACAGCGCGTTTATAAGGCAAAGAATATAGGAAGCGTAGTAATAGGTGATGAAAACTATGGAGAAGGAAGCTCCCGCGAACACGCTGCAATGGAGCCACGCCATCTCGGTGTTCGTGCCATTGTAGT
>DATJDP010000078.1:0-3800 GCA_035497355.1 Flavipsychrobacter sp. | reverse complement strand
GAACGTAGTTGTGCCGATCGCCCACGTAATCTTCTTTTTTCCAGATCATCGGCACTACATCTCCGTCATTGGTCTTATAGTTCAATTGATCAATATACCAGTCAATACCCAGGAGACTTGTATTGATGATGCGCACATCAGGCCTGATATGCTCTACCTCCTGCAGGTACCACAATGGATAGGAACCGTTGTCTCCGAAGGTGAACAAGATAGCGTTAGGCGCCACGGACATCAATGTATTATAAGCTGTAGCACGCGCTATCGTCTTTTGCGAACGATCATGGTCATTCCATTCTTCCTTGGCCATGATGGTTGGGACGGCAAGAAGGCATAACAGTATGGTTGCATAGATGCCTGGCGATCCTTTGATCAGTCTCTGTATCCAGTCATTCACCATGAGCACACCGAGCCCTATCCATATTGCAAAGGCATAGGTGGAGCCGGCAAATGCATAGTCCCGTTCACGCGGCTGTAATGGAGGCATGTTTAGGTAAATGCCGATAGCGATACCGGTAAAGAAAAAGAGCATGAATGTGACAATGCCGTCTTTTCTATTGCGATTGAACTGGAAAACCAGACCGAGAATACCGAGAATGAAAGGAAGGAAATACAGCTCATTTCTTGCTTTATTGTTGCTGTAACCATCGCCCATTTTATCTAAATCACCGACGCGGTAGTTGTCGATAACCTTAATTCCCGATATCCAGTTGCCATTCTTCCTATCAGACGGACTGTGGCCCTGAAAGTCGTTTTCACGGCCTGCGTAGTTCCACATAAAGTAGCGCCACCACATCCAGTTCATCTGGATACCAAAAAAATACTTGAGATTGTCTGCAGAGGTTGGCGACTCTCCCGCAGAAAGACCCAGAACATCTCTGTAAAAACGAACGTGATTGGGATCATTGTTATCCCAGATACGGGGGAAGAAACGCTCGCTGCCAAACTTATATTCCATCTTCTTGCCAACCGTTTCGTAGTAATCTTTGCCGTTCTTTTTCGTCTGATCGTAGAAATAGCCTTTAGTTTCTACACTTTCCACCGGGCTGTCAAAGTCTTGTCCGAAGAGCAGGGGCTGAGAGCCGAATTGCTCACGGTTTACATAAGAAAGAAAGCGATCTGCATCATCCGGATTCGTCATGTCAATGGGCACATCCGCGCGCGAGCGAAGGATCGGGGCCATATAGCTTAAGAAACCGATGACTACAGAGATCAGACAAAGCATGCTGAGGTGCAACATGTACTTCCCTTTCCTTTTTGCATAGATCAGCGACCAGATAAGCAGCGCGAAGAATAAAAGGAGGAAGAAGATGGCCCCGCTGTCGAAAGGCAAGCCAAAGCTGTTGACAAACAAATAGTCGAACTTGAAGGCGAGCCATGGCAAACCTTGTAATATGCCAAACTGAATAACAGCCAGAATAACACAACCTATAACAAAGGCCGTAATGGAACCGATACTTGTAGTTTCATAACGACGATAATAATAGATCAATGCAATCGCCGGTATTGTCAAAAGGTTCAAAAGGTGGACGCCCACAGACAGACCTACCAAATAAAATATAAGTACCAGCCACCTGTCTGCATACCTGTTATTCGCCTGGTGTTCCCATTTCAGCATTGCCCAGAAGGCGATTGCTGTAAATAATGAAGAGGTTGCATAAACTTCTGCTTCTACCGCAGAAAACCAGAACGTGTCGGAAAAAGTATAAGCAAGTGCGCCTACGAGACCGGCACCCCTGATCAATGTCAGTTGCTTCCTGTCCGGAGCAGCATCGCCTGGTGCTATAAGCCTCTTGGCGAAGTGTGTAATGGTCCAGAATAAGAACAAGATGGTTAGGCCGCTGGCAATGGCAGACCATGAGTTAATGAACATAGCAACCTTCTGAAGATTGCTGCCGGCAAGTAATCCAAACATTCTCTGAATAAGCATGAAGAAAGGCGCCCCCGGGGAGTGACCTACCTCTATCTTATACCCACACGAAAGAAACTCACCACAGTCCCAAAAGCTTACAGTGGGTTCCATGGTCTTCAGGTAGACAAACGTAGCAATAGCGAATGTTACCCAACCAACAATGTTGTTGACTTTGCGATAATTCATTTGAGAGATGTTTGGATTTGGTGTTTAAAGACATGCTATACATAAAACCTGCTTGTGCCGGCAAACCTCACAGTCTTATAGACGGCAACAAAAATAGAAAAATAGAGTTAGGCTCCAATGATACGATAGGAATTAACAATTTTTATAGCAAAGCCTGAAATTCAAAAGGGTATGACGAAGGGGTTTGCCGGCTCATACGATCAGATGTGTAAGATTCTTTAGTTTGTCTGCCTGCAGTATCTGGGCGAGCTGTATTTCAGGTATCTCTCTAAGATAATTAGCTATTTGTTCGGCATCGTCTTCGGCGGTCCCTCCCTGTATCATCCACAGGTAGTCAAGTTGTTTCACTTCTGGCAGTAGTGATTCTTTTTCATGTTTCAGCTTGTAAACAAGATAGCTGTTGCCATTCAGAGGAAGGCAATATTTATAAATCGGAAAATAATGCTCCTGTTTTTGGTTGTCTTTAATGCAAATGTCCGACTCAGGATCCCGGACAAGACGGATATCGAACCTGCGATTCATTAGCCAGCTGAACTTATAGCCCGGTAGCGCACTTACGATTCCGATCAGTGCGGCATCAGAAAAAAAGCTTTCCTGCATCGCCGCAACATCCAACATCAATTTCGCCGACATGAAACGCTTTTCGATTTATTACTCAAAATTCCGCTTTCATTGTAAGATATACAATAGTATTGTGCATAAATGTGAATAAAGAAGGAGAAAAAAATATCTCTCCGAAAATTCGCGATTGCTTTTATAATTTTACGCCTCCTTTTAAAAACTAATAATGGTTGATGTTTTGCTCGGCTTGCAGTGGGGAGATGAGGGTAAGGGAAAGATTGTAGATTACCTCGCTGCAAAGTACGATATCATTGCCCGGTTCCAGGGCGGACCTAATGCTGGTCATACTTTATACATTAACGGCAATAAAATAGTGCTCCACACTATTCCGTCCGGTGTATTCCATCCTCATTGTCTGAACCTCATAGGCAATGGTGTCGTTATTGATCCTGTAACCCTACACAGGGAGATCGAGGCCATACAGCCTTTACAGAAGGATGTACTGGACAGACTCTTTGTGTCGCACAGGGCACATATTATCATTCCTACACATCGTGCACTCGATGCTGCTTCAGAAGCTGCAAAAGGGAAAGAAAAAATCGGCTCTACGCTGAAGGGGATTGGTCCGGCTTATATGGATAAAACCGGTCGGAACGGCTTGCGCATCGGAGACATTCTCAGTCCAAACTTCAAACAGAAGTACGAAGCATTAAAGCAAAAGCACCTTGAGATACTAAGCCATTTTGACTCTCCCGTAAGCTGGGAAGAGTTTGAAGCGCCGTTCTTCGATGCAATAGAAAAGTTGCGCGGACTGAAGATAATCAATGCAGAGTACTGGTTGGATGAGCATATCAAGGCTGGGAAGCAGATACTTGCTGAGGGAGCGCAGGGAAGTATGCTCGATATAGACTTTGGAACTTATCCTTTTGTTACTTCCAGCAATACTATTGCGGCCGGGGTTTGTAACGGACTTGGTGTTGCTCCGTCAAAGATCAAAGAGGTATATGGTATCACAAAAGCATACTGTACACGTGTAGGAGGTGGTCCATTCCCTACGGAACTTGAAGATGAAACAGGAGACGCACTCAGGAAGGCAGGCTCAGAATTTGGAGCTACAACAGGTCGTCCGCGCCGTTGTGGCTGG
>DATJDP010000077.1:0-23235 GCA_035497355.1 Flavipsychrobacter sp. | reverse complement strand
CAGATTACTAACTCTGTACCTGTTGGGAACGGTAACTATGTGAAGCCAGGTAACAGCACGCCAATTAACAGGGATATGTATCAAGGAGCTGAACAGCCATCAGGCACCATTTATAGTGGACCTATTCCAGTCAGGAGCTACGGTGAAAGTTCAGAAGGAGCCGAGGACTACAGAAGATAAAAGAATAAAGACTCAGAAACGATTGATAATTGACTTTAAAAACCAACATTATGAAAAAGATATTTTTAGTATTTGCAGTGCTTGCTTTCGCAGGTACTAGTGCTTCAGCACAGAATTCCGCCAATAGCAAGTTTGCGAAGAACTATCGGGTTTGTTTGATCGGCAACACCTATCAGGTGTGTGACGCGAACGCTCCTAAGGTTACGAATCTTGGACGAACAACGGAAGCGGGGGAATCTTTTGGAATGAATACGGTTGCTGTACATATGGGCTATTCAGGCAACGCACGTTATCACAGCCGGATTCGTGTAACGTATGATGATATGAATGACCCGTATCAGGGGAAACCAAGTATGCAAAACGACGGGGTGCAGAAGAACATCCAAAGAAACATTAATTACCTGGATGCCGCTAATCCGCTGCCACCAAATGATGGAGGCAACTCGAGCAGATAAGATAAAAAAACGAGCGATGTAATGTCGCTCGTTTTTTTATTTTCTAAACTATTTCGGCTACACTGCGAAACTGTCGCCGCAGCCACAACTTCGGCTGGCGTTTGGATTCACAAAATGAAAACCCTTGCCGTTCAGTCCATCGGAAAAATCAAGTGTTGTATCACACAGGTATAAGAAGCTCTTCAAATCTGTTACCAGCTTTACGCCGTTATCTTCAAAAACCTGATCGTTTGGTTGAGTTTCGTTGTCAAAGTCAAGCTTGTAAGATAAACCTGAACAGCCACCGCCTACTACGCTCACACGCAGAAAGTATCCTTCGTCCAGGCCTGTTTCCTGGCGCAATCTTCCTACCTTTTCTTTTGCCTTCTCACTAATGTATATCATATCAACGGGGAATTATGAACCATAACCCTGTTCCCAAAATCCGGGGTTAAGGGGTTTAATGTTTTTTGTCTTCCAGTTCCAATTCCGCCATACCGTTTTTCACCCGATAATCGTTGATAGCAGCCTTAATAGCATCTTCAGCCAATACGGAGCAGTGAATCTTTACCGGTGGAAGATTCAACTCTTCTACAATGTCCATATTGTCGATGGTCATCGCCTGATCTACCGTTTTCCCTTTCAGCCACTCTGTAGCCAGTGAAGAAGAAGCAATTGCAGAACCGCATCCAAAGGTTTTGAACTTTGCATCGCTGATGATGCCGCTTTGCTCGTCCACTTCTATTTGAAGACGCATTACATCGCCGCACTCTGGTGCGCCAACGAGGCCAGTTCCCACGTTACTCTTGCTTTTATCAAGCGTACCAACGTTCTTAGGGTTCTGGTAGTGATCAATTACTTTTTCTGAATATGCCATAGTAGCTGAATTTTTAATTGTGAGTTTTGAATGATGAATTGTAAATATTCCTTCATGGTTGAATCCATCATCCAAAATCCAACCCTCGTGTTTTTTAAACTAAATGATGAACTTAACATACTTGAGTGCCCTGAATTCATCATTCAAAATTCATCACTCATAATTACCTAGTGGTGTGCCCACTCTATTTTTTCAAGATCAACGCCGTCTTTCCACATTTCCCAAAGCGGGCTCATTTCTCTTAGCTTCAATACAGCGGTCTTAATTGCCTTGATCGTATAGTCTATCTGCTCTTCAGTTGTAAACCTTCCGAGTCCAAAACGCAGGGAACTGTGTGCCAGATCGTCGCCCAGGCCCAACGCCTTCAAAACGTAAGAAGGCTCCAGGGAAGCAGAAGTACAGGCAGAACCGCTTGATACCGCGATATCCTTATTAAATCCCATCATCAGCCCTTCGCCCTCCACATATTTAAAGGAGATATTACAAACATGCGGCAGACGATGTTCCTTATTTCCGTTTACATATGCTTCTTCAAGTTCCATCAGGGAATTTTCCAGCTTATCACGTAATGTGCTCAGACGTTTCGCTTCGCTTTCCATTTCCTGGCCGGCTATTTCACAAGCCTTTCCGAAACCAACGATTCCGGGAACATTCATCGTACCACTACGCATTCCACGCTCATGTCCTCCGCCGTCCATTTGGGCAGTTACTTTTACACGTGGGCCTTTACGGCGCACATACAAAGCGCCAACACCTTTAGGTCCGTACATTTTGTGGGCGCTGAATGCCATCAGGTCAATACCATCTGCATTCACATCTACCGGCACTTTACCCACTGCCTGGGTACCGTCAGTAAAGAACAACACACCATGTTTGCGTGCTATTTTGCTGATCTCGCGAACAGGCTGTATCACGCCAATTTCGTTATTGCCATACATAAGGGCAATCAGGATCGTTTTATCAGTAATGGCATTCTCCAGTTCTGCCAGATCAATCAGTCCATCTTCCTGTACCGAAAGATAAGTCACCTGCCCGCCCAGTTTTTCGATGTGCTTACAAGTGTCAAGCACCGCCTTGTGTTCTGTAGTGGCGGTAATGATATGGTTGCCTTTCGAAGCGTACATTTCGAACACGCCTTTCAAGGCAAGGTTGTCCGCTTCTGTAGCACCGGAAGTGAAGATGATTTCTTTTGGATCTGCGCCGATCAGCTTTGCTACCTGCTCGCGCGCATAGTCCACTGCTTCTTCTGCCACCCAGCCAAACGGATGGTTACGGCTGGCGGAGTTACCAAATTTTTCAGTGAAATAAGGCAGCATTGCTTCCAGCACACGTGGATCCATTGGTGTGGTGGCGTTATTATCGAGATAAATCGGAAGTTGTACGCTCATAGTTAATACAGTAAAATTGCAACGGCAAAGTTACATCAATTGTGCTACTTTGCTGGTTTAAAAGGATTGCGGGTATATATATTCCCATATCTAAAAACTATTTACTGATGTTGAAAATCGAGCATCTCGGTATCGCAGTTAAAGAGCTGCAACAATCCATTCCCTTATTCGAGCAATTGCTGAATACACCCTGCTACAAGACAGAAGAAGTGGCAAGCGAAGGGGTTAACACAGCCTTTTTCCAGGTGGCAGACAACAAAATAGAGCTTCTGGAAGCGACAAAGGACGATTCCCCTATTGCAAAGTTCATACAAAAGAAAGGCGAAGGCATCCACCATATCGCATTTGAAGTGGAGAATATCGAAGCGGAAATGAAGCGACTTTCTGCGCTGGGCTTTGAGATCCTGAATGAAACGCCAAAGAAGGGCGCTGATAATAAGCTTGTGTGTTTTCTACATCCGAAGAGCACGAATGGCGTGTTGGTAGAGTTGTGTCAAAGCGTTTAGCCTTAGTTTTAAGTTCTTAGTTTTAAGTTGTAAGTTTTGAATGGGTTTAAGTTGTAAGTTTTTAATGCTAAGTTCTTATTCTGGCGCTGCAAACACGAGCTAGCTGGATGGTTTTCAACTAAAAACTCAACCCTAAAAACTAGTTATTGACTTCCAAATTTTTTTGTGCTGTTTTCACTATTGAGGTGAGCATTTTCAGTATTTCAATAAGCTCTGAGTGAATTTTGTCGTCATTAGCGAGGTAGAGCTTGCCATAAGCAAGCGCAGCCAATAGTCAGTTTCGCGTGCTTCTTTTGAAGCAATGGCCATCTTAGCAATAAAGTCCTTTCTGGATTGTGCCGCCGTCGCTTCGCTTACGTTTGCCCCTATTGAAGTAGCAGCTCGCAGGAACTGTTTCGACAAGATAAATTCTTTCGATTCCTGCAGATCCCTGTATATGCTAATTGCCTTCAGAGCAAAGTCAAAACTCTTTTTGGCAATAAGGCTATTTGTTTCAAACATTTTACAACGTTAAAGGGCGCCAAATTACTGATACTTAACCCCTAAAACCAACAAACAAGTCCTCCTTTTTCGTCCTCACCCTAAAAAACTAAAAACTTAACCCTTAAAACTTATCGCTACCCCCTCAACACGACCCTTTCCTTAAACTTAAACCTTAAACCTTAACCCTAAAGACTCAACACCCCTTTCCTCGGCAACTTAGCCCTCAAACCTTAAAACTATTCAAAACCACCCCTTCCGTTTAAACCAGACCATCATCAGCAAAGGAATCACCAGCATGAGCGCTACGGAAATATAGAAGCCATCTTTCTGATGTGCAAACGGTATCACGTCGAAGTTCATTCCGAAAATGCCGCCGATCACCGTTGCAGGGGCCAGCAGCGTGGCCACCATGGTGAAGAGCTTCATCACTTCATTCATCCGCAGGTTTATCTGGCTCATAGAAAGGTCTTGCAGGTTCATCAGCATGTCGCGCTGGTTCTCCACAAATTCGTTGGCCTGGGTAATATGGTCGAAAACATCTTTATAATACTTTTCATGTCGTTCTTCCAGCAGTTCATTCTCACTTCGCAGAAATCCGTTTACCAGATCCCTTACCGGTAAGATAGAACGCCGCAGCAACATGATTTCCCGCCGCAGTATACTGATCTTCGCCAGGGCATTCTTCTCTTGCTGCAGCAGCAGGGCGTCTTCCAGCCTTTCTATCCGCTCGTTCATTTTTTCGATCACTTCAAAATAGCTGTCCACGATCACGTCTATCAGGCTATAGCACAGATAGTCTGCTGTGCGCTGCCGTAACTTCGATCCTGTTGTGCGCAGACGGTCGCGAATGGGGTTGAACACGTCTCTTTGCGGATCTTCCTGAAAGGACAATACAAACGCTTTTCCTAGTACAATGCTCACCTGCTCCGTTTCTATTTGGCCGGTTCCCTCATTGTAGTAGAGCATGGGCAAAAGGCAAAACATCACCTCTTCTATTTCATCCATCTTTGCCCGCTGACCGACACTCAGTATGTCTTCTACCACCAGGTTGTGCACATGGTAGCAGGCGCAGATATCCTCTACCTCCTTTTTGCGCAGTCCGTCTATATTGATCCAAACCGTTCGGTAGTGTTCCGTCTGCAGCTGGCAGGCTTCGTCGGAGGTCAGCTTCTTCTCCTCTACTCCCTCGGTATTGAATCTAAACAGCGAATAGACCGGCGTTGCCGCTTCTTGCCTTACCTCCGGCCTCTGCGGATTGTAAGATGTGATCGGATTTCTTTTGGAATAGTTCCAGGTCCATTCCGGTAAAAAGTGAACTAACTTATTCGCCTGTTTTCGAATGCCCATGAACAATTCAAATATTCAGCTAATTTAGCTTGTTGCGATCAGCAATCACAGATATTGCAATCGCTTTAACATTCAAACACTCCAAATGAAAAAAGTCCTTTTATCTTTTGCGCTGGTGGTATGCAGCCTCGCTGCTTTTGCGCAGACAAACAAAGTTGTGATCGAAACCGACTCAGGAAGAATTGTGATGGAGTTGTATGATAATACACCTCAGCACCGTGATAACATGATCAAGCTGGTGAAGGAGGGGTTCTTCGACAGCACCTTGTTCCACAGGGTTATCCCCACTTTCGTGATCCAGGGCGGCGATCCTAACTCAAAGCATGCAACGCCCGGACAAATGCTGGGCGAGGGCGAGCTCGGCTACCGTGTGCCTGCGGAGATTAATGACAGCGATTATCATCAGCGCGGAGCGCTTGGAATGGCTCGGGACAATAACCCCGAAAAGGCGTCTTCTGCCTGCCAGTTTTACATCGTAGTAGGCAAGACTTATACCGATAAGGAGCTGGATATGATCTCGCAGAGAACAGGGCGCCAGTTCACCCCTGCACAAAGAGAGGTATACAAAACCGTAGGTGGTACGCCAATGCTGGATGGCAACTATACAATCTATGGTATCGTGCTCGAGGGCATGGATGTGGTGGACAAGATCGTGAATATGCCACGCAATCAGGCCGACCGCCCAAATACAGATATAGCCATGAAGCGCGTGTATATGATGGACCGGAAGATGGAGAAGAAATGGGAGAAGAAGCACAAAAAGCAATCGTAGGGCATACAATGGCAATACCCAAACAAAAGGATGATCTAAAACGCTTAAAGAAGCTGCTCGATGAGAAAGTAAGGCTGTACAACCAGCCTTCTTTTATTACCGGCGATCCCGTTTCCATTCCGCACCGGTTTTCGTTGAGACAGGATATTGAGATAAGCGGACTCTTTGCAGCGGTACTGGCCTGGGGCAACCGTACCACCATCATCAACAATTGCTCGCGGCTGATGCAGTGGATGGATAACGCACCTTATGATTTTATCCTTCATCACCGCGAAACGGATCTGAAGCCTTTCGTCCATTTTGTACATCGCACTTTCAACGCTACCGACCTGCTCTATTTCATTTCCTTTCTTCAGTTTCATTACCGTCAGTCTTCTTCGCTGGAAGACGCCTTCGTCCCCGGCGTTGAATACCGTGAAGAGAACGTTGCCGCCGCTCTTATTCATTTCCACAATTATTTCTTCTCGCCGGAGCATCCCGAACGAACCGAAAAGCACATAGCCACATCCGTGCGTAAGTCTGCCTGCAAACGCATCAATATGTACCTCCGCTGGATGGTGAGAAAGGACCAGTGCGGTGTAGACTTCGGCATTTGGGATAAGATAAAGATGCACCAGCTGGTTTGTCCGCTGGATGTGCACGTGGCAAGAGTCTCCCACAGGCTCGGCTTATTGCCGAATGATAAATCCAACTGGCAAAACGCCGTCCATCTTACAGAGCAGCTAAAGCAGCTAAACCCTGATGACCCTGCAGTATATGACTACGCGCTGTTTGGGTTGGGAATGGCGGAGCGGCTGTGAACTCGGAAATTGTTAGAGAAGTTGGAAGGGTTGGAGGTTGTTGGAGAGTCTAATAGTCTCAAGCAAAATGCAATAGCTAGCGCTCAACAGCTAATAGTGTTTGCCCTAAGGATCGGAAAGCAGTTTATGACAACTACATGTCTGGAGGGGGATCGATAATTGAAGTCCAATAGGGTTGGTCAAATCCCCTTGTTCCTGTCGGATGATGGACAAACAACATCGTCGTGGTATAGTCGCCCCTTGATATCGTAATTCTGTAAGGGTCTCCTTTACTTGGCCTAATTCTAAACTCTTCTGCAATTCCTGTCCATCCTTTTTCTTTCATTGTGGTGCCTAGCCGCCCAATACCATCTATACCAAGCTTTACACAATACTTTGGTCGAATTATATTTATTATGTCTAAACAAACTTCCCATCCCTGGTCGAAATCCTTGTCACTTGGTCGTTCTGCACTTGATGCCATGAGTCGTTGCACTAGATTCATGTAACCGAGTTTTTGCCAAAACTTGGCTCGGTCGTTTTGTTCAAGGGTACGGTTACAAAACAGAAGTTCAATAGCGTTCAGAAATCTGGCTGGAAAGCGATCATGTACACCATTGTTTAAGATCATTTGCCGTGTCGCAAGTTTATTACCCTCAAGCCAGCCGTCTCCGTCGTCGTAATGGCTGTCTCCAACTATTAAAAGGCCAGTATCACTAAAATTGTCGCCAATCCAAGGTAGGTACTTCAAATTCAAAATTTGAGCAAGGCTCTTATCTAACGGGTTTGTATTCATATGATTACTCAATATTAGTTTGTTCTTTTTTTGCCCTGATTGGTGTTGGTTCCGTTCGCTCTAGAACTCTCGCTTTGCTACTCGTACGGAGAAACAAGATAAATATTCTTCCCATATCTGCAGGCGAAATTGAAACCTAATTCTTTGACCATTCCGTTCACTTGCTTTTCAATGACGTTTTGAACAATCGTTGAGGTCTTGAGTTTTCGATCCATGCTCGATCTTGCAACATGCGATATCCTGCTCCAAAGGAAAATATCAAATAGCGACGAATCAACCCAATCAACTTCTTTTTCATAACCGGCTACCCAAGTTAGATGTTTCGCTTTCTTCATTATCAACTCAAGATTGGAAACGTTACCAAAAAGGCAACAACCAAAATGAATGAAGTCTATGTTTTTAGCTCTAGTGATATGTCTCACGATCGTTTGCCTTTGAATGCTACCGTTCACACCTGATAAACTACCTCTATTGCCATGTGCGGCAATGTAAAGCAATGATCCTGAGGTGCTCGCATCATTGATTTTAGCAACCCAATGCGCAAACGATTTCGCATCTGTAAACACCTGATGATATGCTTTTATGTTTCGCTGTTTTGTAAGCTCTGTAATTATTGGCATTACAGAATGATGTTCCAAGGGATTTTCGCTGTCCCAAGACGATTCAAGGACAAATATTTTTTTTATCATAAACTTGAGTTGTAAGGATTATTTGCGCTTTCCTAATATTGGCTGTAAATAACTAAGGATAAGGTGTATTTAAGCTCCTGCAGCTTCCCGACGAAGCCATACTCTATTTGCGATTCAGTGACCATAGGAAGTTTCAGGGCTAAAATAATGATTTATAAGGTCAAATGCACTGTTGAAAATTGTTGGAAGGAGTGATTGGTTGATTGTTGATACGTTAACATGGAGAAGTAGTGAAGATCATGGCCATCATGATAATCTGCGTTCCATTTCCTTCGATCAACCACGGAAGCGGGGAATTTTAAGGGCACGAGGGCTGATTGGTTGACAGGTTTACTCAGGCCCTAAAGCAGAATAAATTGCTACAAAAATTTTGCGAGACCCAAACTATAGCTTACTTTTGAACTCGTGCAGCAATTGTTTTCATATAACGCTTCGTTCTGTTGGTATGCAAGTACCGGGCGGTTTGTTGTATAAATAATTGTAAAGAAATTATTAACCCGCCTGGTGTCAAACCTCGGCGGGTTTTTTATTTTGGTACTCTGGCAGAGATGGTCTATGCACCGGACTGAAAATCCGGCAAACGCGGTTCGAGTCCGCGGGGTACCACATAAAGAACGGGCTTCAATTTTGCACTTCGAACGGAAGTGATGTTGATTGGCGAAGAATATTGAAATTTAAAGCACCCGTTATTGATACAAGTGTAGCTCAAATGGTAGAGCATTGGTCTCCAAAACCAATGGTTGCAGGTTCGACTCCTGCCGCTTGTGCTTCTCCTTGGTAAAAAATAGAACGCTGATTATCATGATGGCCATGATCTTTATTGATGCCCGTGTCAACGCATAAACATATCAACGTATAATCCATGTAGACTTTAGATCCCCTTCGGGGAGGACAAAATAGGTAGTCAACATGTAACGTATCACCGTCTCCGTGTCCCTCCCTTCCTCCGTGGTCAACGTATAGTCCATGCTGTCTTTACATCCCCTTCGCGGAAGACAAAATGGAGCGTGTTTGTGTTTCTGTGCCTCTGTGGTAACAAGTATCACCACCTCCAACCATCTCCAACTCTTCCAACCTTCCCACCATCACAGTCGCACCCATGGCCTGCCACACCACCGGAAGATAATCTCTACCTGCGCTATATTGAAGTAGCGACCGCGCTTAGGTCCGATCTCGTATTTGTATTCTGTAAGCCAGGTATTGAGTGTACGGCGGCTGATGCCGTATAGCAGTGTCAATTCCTTGTAGGTATATGGCCGTACTTCGGCCCGCTCTTCGTCTCCCATTCTATCATTCATAAAATTCTTCTCTTTTCTCGATATATCTTCTCTTTTTCCGGCCGCCAAAGCTTGAAGCGCCTGCCGCAATAGCCCATGTTTTACAACCGCCGGTTCATCTTTTTTTAATCCCCTCAACAAATATATTCATTTTGGAATTAACGGTCAAAAATAGTCCAAATTCGACAGATATGGTCAATATAAAACAAAATACTAATAAGGCAAGTTGTTGATTATCATAGTAGTTGTGACGTGTAATTCCACGTTTGTTCACGTTCTTTTACGTTAGTGAGCATCTTTTCACGTTGTTGAGCATCTTTTCACGTTAGTTGCGTTTTTGGATACCTGAGGGTTCGCCGCACCCCCATATTTGCATTCGAAAGCAACAACGGACATGGCTAGCAACACCACCATCACCGACACAAACGCCAAGGCAGTAGTACTGCAGCAAGAAGGAACCAAACCGCAGCTTACAGGGATTTTCTCTATCCCTTCACGGATTGCGGTAAACCCTTCACGGATAATGGTAAACCGTTGTCGGATTGTGGTAAACCCTGATCGGATTGTAGTAACCCGTGATCGGATAGCGGTAACCCGATGTCGGATAATGGTAAACCGTGATCGGATAGCGGTAAACCGGTGTCGGATTGTGACAAACCGGTGTCGGATTGTGATCAACCCTGATCGGATAGTGATCAACCGTGATCGGATAGCGGTAAACCCTTGTCGGATAGTGACAACCCGATGTCGGATCATGACAACCCGATGTCGGATCGTGACAAACCCTTATCGGATCGTCACAAACCGTGCTCGGATGGCAATAAATGCCAAAGTGATGCCGGGTTTCCGTGAGGCAGAAGGGGCAGGATCCCAAGTGTATCAGCCAGTGTCCCGGGTCATTGAACTTGTACGCTATCGGAATGCTACAACAACGAAGGCCATGTGCTGACTTGCTTTCGCCAATTTTTTGCCGGATGATACTGTTCCCCCGCCTCACTGCAGAGAGGCAGACCACAGCAGAGAAAGGCACTAACAACAAAAATGCCGGTGATTAAAACAACCGGGAAACAATTTTAAACAATTAAAAAAACAAAAAACTATGAGCATTATCGCTTTAAAACTGAAAGAAAAATCGGTAGATCAACTGATCCCCTTTGCATTGGAGCTTCACAGCAACCTGACCGCTAACGCCACAGTGTTTGCTACGCCTCCGGTAGCCCTGTCTGATTTCCTGTCGGGCATTGACGCCCTTCAAGCGGCGCAGCAGGCAACTATTATGGGTGGTGTACCTGAAACCGTTGTCCGTAATGAAAAGCTAAAGCAAGTGTTGGACAACGTAAAGCAGCTTGCCCGCTATGTGGAACTGGTAAGCAATGGAAATGTTGAAACCATAATGCTGGCGAAGCTTCCGCTGAAGCGTCGCGGTCCGCAGCGCTATGAAAATCTGGATGCGCCGCAGGTGATGACAACGGACAGCTTGTATAGCGAATCTGTAACCCTCCGCTGGAAAAAGGTACGCAATGCGAAAGCCTATGAGGTGGAATACTGCCCCGACCCGATAACTGCCGATGGCTGGAAACGGGCGCCAATCATCAGTGCAGCCAGGACGGTGGTAAATGGACTGACTCGTAAAGAGGAATACTGGTTCCGTGTACGTGCCCTGGGATCTCAGGGTATTGTAAGCAACTGGAGCAGTCCTGCGAAGCAGTTGGTGAACTAAGTTGGAGATGGGTTGGAGAGTGGTTGGAAGGGTTGGAAAAGTTGGAGGTGGTTGGAAGTCGTTGGAGGTGTATGATACATTGACGCGCCATTTTGTCTTCCCCGAAGGGGATCTAAAGGCAACACCATTAACCACGGAGGCACGGAGGATGGGAGAGACACGGAGTTATTGGTACGAGTATCAGTGAAAATCATGAAAATCCGTGTCCCCTTCCAACCCCTCCTTCCCTTTTTTTATTTTTCAGCTTCCCAACTCCATCACTTCTCGACTTCTCAACTCTTTCCACTCTCGCCAAACCGCTCATGAAACGCCCTTTCCAGCATTTCCTGCTGAGACGGATGGGCGATGCTGATGAGCAGACGCGCGCGTTGCTCCATATTCTTTCCATAAAGATTCACAACACCAAACTCTGTAACCACGTAGTGCACATGTCCACGGGTTGTTACTACGCCTGCTCCCGGCTTTAGCAACGGGGTGATGCGGGAAATGCCTTTATTCGTCACAGACGGAAGCGCGATGATAGGCTTCCCGCCAGGTGAGAGAGACGCACCACGCATGAAATCCATTTGTCCGCCGATGCCGGAAAACTGATACATGCCAATAGAGTCGGAGCAAACCTGGCCGGTGAGGTCTATTTCTATAGCACTATTGATAGCCACCACCTTCGGATTTTGCCGGATAACAGCAGTGTCATTCACATAAGAGACATCCATAAAAACGACAGCGGGATTATCGTCTATAAAATCGTAAAGTCTGCGGGTGCCGGCAGCGAAAGTAGTCACCACCTTGCCGGGCCGAACCTTTTTGAACTCATTCGTAACAACGCCTTTTTCCATAAGCGGAATAACGCCATCTGAAAACATTTCTGTATGAACGCCAAGTCCCTTATGACTGGTAAGTGAGCGCAGTACTGCGTCTGGAATAGCGCCGATACCCATCTGAAGCGTTGAGCCGTCTTCAATAAGACCGGCAACATTCTTCCCGATCTGCTCTGCAACGGAATCCACCTTTGCGCCATAGTTCACCTCTGGCAAGTCTGCTTCTTCCCACACCATAGCGGCAAACTTTGTAAAATGGATATGCCCATCTCCCTGCGTGCGCGGCATCTTTGGATTCACCTGTGCAATTACTTTTTTGGCTGTTCGTACTGCCGTTAGCGCGGCATCTATAGAAGTGCCAAGGGTGCAATAGCCGTGGCGGTCAGGCGGCGAAACATGTACCATAGCCACATCGAGCGGCAGGTAGCCATTGGCGAACAGGCGCGGTATCTCGCTAAGGAAAATGGGTACGTAATCGCCATGGTCACTATTGACCCAGCTACGCACATTTGCGGAAACGAATAGTGAGTTGAGGTAAAAGCTGCCCTTGACCTGTGGGTGGTCCCAGTCAATTTCACCAAAAGTGGAGATAGCGACGAGCTCTACGTCCTTTATTGCTCCCGAACGGGCCAGCAGACTGCTCACCAGCTTTAGTGGTGTGGCGGCGCTGCCGTGAATGAAAACCCTGTTGCCACTGTCAACAAGCCGGACTGCTTCTTCCGCACTGATGTATTTTGGTTCCATACAGCACAAATATAACTGATGAAGGATGCTGCCTTTGTATAGGAATTAACAATGATCGTAAAACAATATTGGTACGAACTTCGTTTACCTATTAAACAGACATCCATTATTTATGCGTTACATCGGCATTATAACTGCTATTTTCGGTATGATATTTCTGTCGCAGTGTAGCAGCGCGCAGAAAAACAATAAAGTCAGCATGGAACATCAAAACAATCCGTATTACAGCCGGACAGATACCGCTCACCTGAACGTGAGCAATGAAGAATGGAAGAAGATACTTCCTAAGGAAGTGTACGACATTGCACGGGAGAAAGGAACGGAATGGGCATTCACAGGGAAGTACTGGAATACGGACACAAGGGGGGACTATTACTGTGCGGTTTGCGGCAATCACCTGTTTAAGTCGGATGCGAAGTTTGCAAGTACCTGCGGCTGGCCGAGCTTCTATGAAGCGATCACTCCTACCAGCGTAGTGTACCATGAAGACCACTCACACGGTATGGACAGGACAGAAGTGCTGTGCGGCCGCTGCGACTCTCATCTCGGGCATATTTTCAATGACGGTCCACCACCGACGCACAAGCGTTTTTGCATGAACTCCGCCGTGCTGGAATTTGAGCCAGAGGGGAAGTAGTGGTCAGTGGTTAATGCTCGCATTACCTCTTCTTTCTTTGCGGGTGCAAAGAAAGAAGCAAAGAAACACCTTGACAAATCGAATGGCTCCGCCCGATTTGTCGGGCTATACGCTGTTAACGCGGTCCTCTATCAGGCTCTGTGGCGCTGGTTTTTATGCCACGCTTGAGGGCATTGATCAGCTTTTGTGCTATCATCATCATTGACGCGCTACTGGCCGCAGTCAAAACATAAAAAAGGCGCCATAGTATGCTCAGTGTCGAATAGCTATTCGGCTAAAGCTGGAACGCGGTCTTTCTACAATCATGCTAATCCTTAAATCCTCTAAATCCTGATTCAGACGAACAAACGCTGTTAACGCAGTCCTCTATCAGGCTCTGTGGCGCTGGTTTTTATGCCACGCTGGAGGGCATTGATCAGCTTTTGTGCTATCATCATCATTGACGCGCTACTGGCCGCAGTCAAAACATAAAAAAGGCGCCATTATATACTCGGCATCAGGTAGCTATCAGACAGCTAAAGCCTTTCTACAATCATGCTAATCCTTAAATCCTCTAAATCCTGATTCAGACAAATAAGCCTGCTTTCAGAATCTTTTCTACGGGAGGCGAGATGAAAAAAAGAAAAATCGACGTCATTGGCTGCTTTTAGCTGAAGCAAAAGCCGATCTTCATGGTGAATTCACCTACCTTCTTTATTTTTAGAGAAATAACTTTTCGTGAAAGGAAGACTCTTGTTGACCGTTCTGCTAATCGTTCATGTTAGCTCCCTTCAGGCGCAGCAGGAAAAACGCTGGCTGAAGCACCAGATCGCTACGCTCTCCGGCAGCTCTATGCATGGCCGGGGATATGTGAACAAAGGAGAAGAGAAGGCCGCGAACTACATCAGCCGAAAGTTTAAAGAGTTTGGACTGCTGCCCTTTTCCGGCGATAGCAGCTATTTCCAGACGTTTAGTTTTCCTGTCAATACCTTTCCCCGAAGTGCGTCTCTGAAACTCCAGAAGAAAGAGCTCATTCCGGGCGCTGACTTCATCGTGCATGAAGCAAGCAGCGGTTACCATACCGATAAGATAAAGGTGAAGACCGTGGACCTGAAGAAGGTGAAAGATAGCAGTGAATGGAGCGAAGTGAAAGAAGACTTTGAACCTGATAAGGCATATCTGCTGAAGAACGCTGACACGGTGATCAAGTACCTGGGGTTCAACCGAATGACGTTTGGAGAGGAATTTCCTGCCGGACTTTTTATCATACCCCGCCATGGAAAGCTGACCTGGTCTGTAGCCACGGATACCATTCCTGCTACCATCTATTATGTAGAAGACACAGTAATGCCCCGGCGCATCCGCAAAGTTGCTTCAGATCTGGATAATAAGTTTATCCCAAGCTTTAAGAGTAAGAATGTGCTGGGCTTCGTACCCGGAACAGAGAAGTCGGATCAGTTTATCGTTTTCAGTGCACACTTCGACCATCTTGGCAAGATGGGGCCAGCGCTTTTCCCCGGTGCACATGATAATGCGAGTGGCACTGCCTTAATGCTTTATCTGGCGCAGTATTTTGCGCAACATCCGCAAAAGTATAGCATCGCATTTTTTGCTTTCAGTGGTGAAGAAGCGGGCTTACTAGGCTCAAAGTATTTTACAGAACATCCGGTATTTCCTTTAAACAACATCCGGTTTGTGACCAATGTGGATATGACAGGAGATGCAACCAATGGTATTACTGTAGTGAATGCGGTAGAGCAAAAAGGAGCTTATGCGCTTCTGAACTCAATAAACGATACGGCAAGATACCTGCCCGAAATAAAGCAAAGAGATCAAAGTCACAATAGCGATCATTATTACTTTAGTAAGAACGGTGTTCCCGCGATCTTCATTTATGGCAACGGCACGAAGCCATACTACCACGATGTGTTTGACAAAGCAAACGAACTGTCGTTGGAAAACATTGACGGGCTGGCTAAGCTACTGATCGAATTTGTGACGAAGATCGAATAAACAGCACGGGATGCGCGAAGGCTGAGCGTATAAAGATAGAACGCGGATTTTCGTGATGTCCATGATATGAGTGATTTACGCCTTAAAAAAGCATGGATCATTAATCATGAGGGTCACGAAAATCCGCGTTCTTCCTTCTATTAAACTACTTATGCTTCATGGTGCTATCAATCTGTTGCGCCATCTTTAGGTGCTCCTGTAGTGTTGGGAGCGTGCGGGAAGCAAAACCGCTGATGTCCGCATCTTTCACATTGTCGGCTGCTTTCTGGAATTCATCAATATCCTCGTGATGGTCGTCAACCATCATATCCATATAAGCCTCATCGAAATCCTTGCCCTTTTTATCTCGCAGTTTTGCGATCATATCGTGTTTATCACCGCTTACGCTGTCGGGAATAGCGATGTTCTTTTTCGCGGCAACTGCTTTTAATTCGTCGTTTGCTTTGCTGTGATCGTCAATCATGCGTTGTCCGAACTTTTTTACATCTGCCGACGCGGCATTAGTCTGAGCTAATTGTCCCAGTTGTACTTCCATCATACCGCCGTTAGCAGCGTTGACTACAAAGGAAGATGCATCGTCAGAGACATTCACCACGCCGGAATCAGCGCGTTGTTCATTTGTTTCTTCGGCAGCGTCTTTGCTGTTTTTGTTGTTGCAGGCTGTGGTGCATGCAAGTGCGGCAAACACTACTCCGTAAAATGAGAGTCTTTTCATTGCTGTTTGTTTTGGTTAGTGAAAAAATGATACGCTAGCCTCGCATAAAAAGCCTGCCACCGATTGTTGATTAGCTTATTCAACCCGCGCTAAAAGGGGTGCGTCCGGTGTGAGTGATATTTTTTTGAATCAGGGTTTGGATGATTTAAAGGATTAGCAAGGATCCGGTATTAATCGCAATCAAGTGATTATCATTCCCTCCACCAGGGACGATAGTGCAGGCTCATTTCATTTTTTTATTTTTGACAACGAATAACCGCAAATGTCGCAAACTACCAGGCCCTTTCTCCCTTTAATATATATTACGTCGTCAAACCGATAGCTTTCATCCATGAGAAGATTCCTGTCCATTCTCCTTATCCTCTTTGCAGATCTTCCGGGAATTTGCCAACAAGCACCTGTTAATACAGACTCCCTGGTTTCGGTACTGTCTTCAGCTGCGGATGACACGAATAAAGTATTGCTCCTTGATAAACTATCCTACAACCTTTATACCAGCAATCCGCGACAGGGGCTAAAATACGCGCAGCAGGAACTGGCGCTGTCGCAAAAGCTTGGCTGGAAAAAGGGGTTAGCCCTGGCCTACTCGGAACTTGGCGTTAATTCTTCAGCTCTTTCAGATTTTAGCACTGCCCTTCAATTCTACGAAAACGCGTCGTATTACTATAACAAGCTGGATGACAAAAATGGACTGGCCGCGATAGATGCCAATATTTCGCTGATACACTCCGCTCAGGGGCGCTATCCGCAGGCTCTTGAATATGCCTTCAAGGCCTTAGATCTCAAGGAAAAACTTGGAGACGAAGAGGGCAAGGGCATTATTCTGGAAAATATCGGGACCATCTTCCTTGAGCAGAAAGACTACGGGAAAACCATCAGATATTACGCTCAGGCACTTGCGGTATATAAGAAAATACAGAATAAAAAAGGTATAGCACGCAACATGGGAAATATGGGAATCGTGCAAGATGCTATGGGTCATTCCGCCGCTGCTCTGGCCTATCACAAAGCCGCTCTGAAAGTGAATCAGGAGGTGAACAATAAATATTCAATTCAGATCAACCATGCAAATATCAGCCTTGCTTACCTTCACCTGAAAGATTATCAACAAGCCCTCATTCATCAACGCAAAGCGCTTCAGATCAGCGAGGAGTTGGGAAGCAGGAATAGTGTGGCGGTTAATCTGGGTAATCTGGGGGAACTTTACTTTACAATTGTTAAGGATAGCAAGAACGCAGGACAGTATGACCTTGACAGCGCTATCCATTATCTTGAAGAGGCGGTGGCACTATGTGAATCAATCAACTTTTCCGGCCCGCTCATCGAATACCAGGAATATTTATCTGAAGCGTACTTTGCCGCGGGCATGTATCAAAAGGCCTTTCTCAGCCTAAAAGCTTACACGGCACTACATGATTCAGTTTTTTCGATGCAGAATAACCTTGCCCTTCAAAGCCTGGAAGCAACGAGGGAAATCGAGTTGCGCGACCGGCAGCTACAGATCAATCAGTTGAGACTGAAACAAAAGGACAATGAACGGGCTATTTACCTAATCAGCATTATTCTGCTGCTGCTGCTAACAGGCATGAGTATCTCGCTAATAGTAAAATACCGCAGATCTAACACTGTTCTTGAAAAGGAAAAAGAAAGAAATCTGAAAAAGATAGAAGAACAGGTAGACCAGATCAAAAAACAAGCGGATGTGCTGGAAGAGATCGCGGAGATACAGTCGCATGATGTGCGCGGCCCGGTAGCAACAATTCTTGGACTAGTGCAGCTCTTTAATATGGAAGACTACCTGGACCCGGCCAATAAAGTAGTGATAGAAGGGATTCACAAAATCACAGGTGAGCTCGATATTGCTGTTCAGGAAGTGGTGGAAAAGAAGAATAAGTTTGTCGAAGAGAAGTTAGCGGGGATGTGAGGCAAGCCATTCGCAGGATGGATGAAAGTAATACGACTCCTGTGAATGGCTTGCGGCTATGCTTATTTATTAAACTCCGGGTAAGGGAAGCCTTTTCCAGTCTCACAAAGGAATTTAAGGCTTCTGAAAAAAAGCGCCCAATCGAAACTGCAGGACGCAAACTCTGGTGTATAAGCGGCCCATCCGTCGTGATGGAAAAGCAGCACTGTTCCTTTTGCATGCGGCTCGAGCTCAAACGTAAGCGTAGTACCTATCCAATCTTCAAAGCCCTTAATGCATTGCCACTTCACCTTACTGTACGGCGTTATTTCTTCTACTCTTATCAGCTTGAAATAGTCTGGCCCAAATGCGAACCTTGAAACGCTCCCTACCTCCGGTTTAGCTATTGTTTCTGGTGTCCACCACCCGGCCAGCCCTTCCTGTGTGGTTAAAGCTTCATAGACCTTCTCTGCCGGGGCCTTGATGAGCAGTCTGTGGTAGATGCTCTTTGTATTTGTCGAATCCGGCATTGTCGTTTTATCAGATCCTTGTATTGTGTTTTCTTTCATTGTATCTCTGGGAGTAGGTCTACCCTTTCCTGTGGTGATAAGTTCTTTCAGGCTATCCTGTATATAATGGGTCCATGCATCATGGCAAACCTGAAAACACTCGTAGTCTGGGACCAGGCCAAGATGCGTAAACTTCAACTCCGTTTTACTGTCTTTTTCGGCCACCTCGAAGACTACCTGAGTGTCTTTCCATTCCGATTTATCCCTGGTGAATTTGAAATGGTTATCGAGCACATGCCATACGGTCTTCTCGTTGGGAACCAATTCGGTGATCTTCATTTTGCAGAGATGCACATCCTGATAATGGTAGAAGAATTCACCGCCCGGTTTGTCGGTATTTCCGTCTATGTTCTCAGACCACCATCCGCGTACATTATTCACTGCCTGGAAGACCTGCTCAGGAGTAGCATCTACCATAAGCGTTGTTGAGAAATCCTGCTGTTTCATGTTGTTTATCGTTTAATATTACAAAATCAGCTCGCTTCATCCTTATGCATCTAAGGTGTCGAACAAATACATTTTAATCTTATCATCATCAGGCGCAAAGATTTTTCTATCTGCTGCACAGGCACGTCCTTCTTCTGAAGCGAAGGCGGCTTTGATGGCATCTAGACTATCGAAATGAAGTTCACCTATTAAGAAAACGTCGGTATCACCCATTGCGGAGATTATTGAATTTTGGCTGACGACATACTTCCTTATACCGGGAAGTGTTTTGGCAAGCGGAATATGTACATCGAAATAGTGCTTAAGAAAGGCATCTTTATCTTTCGGTGTTTCATAGATCACAAGCATTCTTGCCATGTTGTTTGTTTTTATATGGCAAAGGTATTGTCCCTATATTGCTTTGTCGGGTGGTAAAATGGACTTTGTGAGGGGTTGATTTAGACAATGCACTTTTCTAATTTTGTATCAGAACGTTGTTGTTCCCTCAACCTTAATGGCGATGAAACACCTTACCATACTTGTACCTGACTGCCAGACAGCGCTAAGTACCATCTCTTGCGTGGCCGGCTCTTACGACTTTTTTACCCGGGCTAACAAATATCGGACGGAACATGGCAAGGCACCACTCTTTAAAATCGAAACCGCTGGTGTCTCAAACGAAGCGGAGATAAGCAACGGCTTAATAGCCGTAAGGCCGCATGCACGGATCTCCTCCATTAGCAAAACGGATCTGATTATCATCCCGTCCATGTCTCATGAGTTTGAACAGGTGGCAGAGAGTAATGCCTTATTAATGGAATGGACCGTGGACCAATATAAGAACGGTGCGGAAGTGGCAAGCATGTGCACCGGTGCATTTATGCTCGCGTCCTCTGGACTGCTGGACGGGAAAAGCTGTTCCATCCATTGGAATTCTGTAGATAAATTAAAAGACCTCTTTCCTAAAGTATCTGTAAAGAAGGACAAATTGATAACTGACGAATACGGTATCTATACCAATGGCGGCGCTTATTCATTTCTGAACCTCTTAATTTATTTAATTGAAAAATACTACGACAGGCAGACCGCCATCTATTGTTCCAAAATATTTCAGGTAGAGATAGACCGGCAGACACAATCCTCCTTCGCAATTTTTACAGGGCAGAAGTCGCACGGCGATGACGTGGTAAAGCAGGCGCAGGCATATATGGAGGACAATTTTTATGAAAAGATGTCTGTTGAAGACCTCTCACAAAGATTTGCCGTAGGTCGGAGGAACTTCGACAGGCGATTCATCAAGGCAACAGGTAATACTCCTGTTGAATATCTGCAGCGGGTAAAAATCGAATCCGCAAAAAAGGCCTTTGAAACGACCCGAAAAAACATAAACGAGGTAATGTATGAAGTGGGCTATTCTGATATAAAGGCCTTCAGGGAAACATTTAGAAAGATAACGGGCATGTCGCCGCTGGCGTACAAGAACAAGTATAATAGGGAAACTGTGGAGCAATAATATCGCATCCGTTGATATGTCCTACGCCTTTGCGTCTTCGTAGCACGGCTTTTTAGCAGTTTGACAAATATTTTGTGCCGCCAATATGTTTGGCAGGTGTTAACAGCAGGCTATAAAACACTTTGTGGTGTCCCTAAAGCTTACCTTTGACCCCGAGGACTGAATTGTATGCAACCTAACCGCAAAATTTACTTCGGCGCCGGTCCTGCACAGCTTCCCGAAGAAGTATTGAAAGAAGCAAGCGAGGCAATCATTGATTTCAATTACGGTGGACTCTCCATTCTCGAAATACCCCATCGTGGCAAGTCATTCGACAATATTCTCTCCGAAGCAGATTCGCTCGTAAAGGAATTGTGTGAGCTGGGAGACCAGTACCATGTGCTATGGTTGCCCGGAGGTGGCAGATTACAGTTTGCGATGGTTCCCATGAACTTTCTTGCTAATGAAACGGCTGCCGGATATATCGACAGTGGACACTGGTCGGCAGAGGCAATAAAATATGCGAAGTATTACGGACAAGCAGAGATCCTCAGTTCTTCAAAAGAGTGGAATTACGATCGGTTGCCCGGATTCCCTCGTGCCATTTCTAAAGATATAGCTTACCTCCATCTTACGACTAACAATACGATCTACGGAACGCAGTGGAAGGATATTTCCAGAGCCGATGTTCCGCTAATCGCCGATATGAGCAGCGATATTTTTGGCATCAAGCGTAACTATAAGGATTACTCTTTGTTTTATGCGGTCGCACAAAAGAATCTCGGAGCCGCAGGTGCAACAATGGTTGTGATACACGACGAAATGCTCAAAAGAATCAAAAGGGATGTACCATCTCTTTTAAGTTATGAAGCACAGGTAAAGGCAAACTCTGTGGTGAATACACCACCCGTGTTTTCTATTTATACATCCTTGCTAATGCTTCGTTGGACCAAGAAAAAGTCTTTAGCAGCAATACAGCGCGCTAATGTAGACAAAGCAACATTATTGTACAATGAGGTGGAGCGGAACACATTATTTGATGTAGTCGTTAGCGTGAAGGAACACCGCAGTTTGATGAATGTCTGCTTCAGAGCAATTAATAGTGAAATTGAAAAAGCTTTTTCAGACTTTTGCAGCCGAAATGGTATCGTGGGACTAGAAGGACACAGAACGGTGGGCGGATTCAGAGTTTCATTATATAATGCAATTACCATTGCCGAAGTGGAAAAACTGATCGCAATGATGCAGGAATATGAGCGTGGAGAATTGGCAAAGGGCAGTTGACATTTGGCAGAAAGGATGTTGCAATGGAAAGATGGGAAAGACAGTAGAGGGTGGTTCAGGGTTGCTCCGGTAGAGCGGCTTAAGCTGCCAAGCCAGTGTCACGACGTTAGGTCCAACGCCTTTGCAGCAAAAGCAAAAAAACGAAAAAACAGAAAGCAAATTAAAAATAACTCATGGCTAAGATCATCCCCTTTAAAGGCTTGAGACCTAAAAAAAGTATCGCACCTCAGCTTGCTACCCTTCCGTATGATGTAGTAAGTGTGGAAGAGGCTCGTCAGTACAAAAAAGATCCATATCATTTCTACCACGTTACCCGCTCAGAGATTGACCTTCCCGAAGGGACCGACGTTCACAGTATGCAGGTGTATGAGAAGGCAAAGGAAAATCTGGACCAACTGATCATTGACAGGATCATGACGCAGGATGACGAGCCCTCCTATTATATCTATGAACTGATTATGGATGGTCGCTCGCAGACAGGATTGATCTGTGGGTCGTCGTGCGACGATTATTTCAACGGCGTCATTAAGAGGCATGAATTTACCCGTCCCGAAAAGGAACTGGACCGCATCAATCATATTAAGATTACACGCGCCCAGACAGGTATCGTATTCCTTGCCTATCGGGACCAAAAGGATGTGCAAACTATCATTGACAACTGGAAAGCTTCCCATGAACCAACCTACGACTTCGTTGCTGAAGACGGTGTGCGACACATTTTCTGGGTGATGGATGACTATGCGAAGGTGGCGAGCATCACGCGCCTTTTTGAGGAGAAAGTTCCTGCTACTTATATAGCAGATGGCCACCATCGCGCTGCATCTGCTGCGAAGGTCTGTAAAGAAATGAGATCGGCAGGCATGTCTATCACAGGCGATGAATCGTTCAATTATTTTATCACAGCCATTTTCCCGGAAAGCCAGTTGAAGATCATGGATTATAACCGTGTGGCTAAGGACTTAAACGACCTTTCGCCGGCACAATTCCTGACAGCCCTTACTGAGGACTTTGAAGTGGAAAAGATAGGTGGCGGCACACAATACAAACCGCAAAAGCCTCACGAATTCGGCATGTACCTCGATGGTATCTGGTACAAGCTAACAGCCAGGGAAGATTCTTATACCACAGATCCCATTGGTGTGCTGGATGTAAGCATCCTTCAGGACAATGTGCTGTCTAAGCTGCTTGGCATCCATGACCCAAGAACCGATAAGCGGGTAGATTTTGTCGGCGGCATCCGCGGATTGGGAGCGCTTGAAAAGAAGGTGAACACAGGCGCAGCAGTGGCAGCCTTTGCCTGCTATCCTGTAAGCATTCAGCAACTTTTCGACATTGCGGACAGTGGTAATGTGATGCCTCCGAAAAGTACCTGGTTCGAGCCGAAGCTGAGAGACGGACTGGTAGTGT
>DATJDP010000076.1:0-3116 GCA_035497355.1 Flavipsychrobacter sp. | reverse complement strand
AATTCGCTTGAATAATGAATGCCAAGAAATAGCATAAAAAAACCGCAATGAACATTCATTGCGGTTAAATATGGATCTGAAACAGAATTTTTTAAACAATCTTCTCTACCTGTGCGTAATTCAGCTCTACCGGAGTAGCACGTCCGAATATTTTCACCACTACTTTCAGTTTTTTCTTCTCTTCATTTACTTCTTCAATAGTTCCGTTAAAGTCGTTGAACGGACCATCAATTACCTTCACGGTTTCACCTACAATATAAGGATCTGCATAACCTATTCCTTGTTCCTCTACTTCATCCATCTTACCGAACATCTTGTTCACTTCCGATTTACGAAGTGCGGTCGGATTATCTTTTCCTAAAAAGTGAATAACGCTGGTGACATTTTTGATAGTTTGTATCATGTCGTCGTTCAGCTTGCCATCGGCCGCTTCCATCATCAGGTAGCCCGGAAATAGTATCTTTTCACGCAGTACTTTTTTCCCGCCTTGTACTTTGTAGATCTTCTCTACAGGACACAGAATTTGAAATACAGACTTAGTCCATCCGTTGATCTTAACTTCTTTGTCAAGATGCTCCTTTACCTTCTTTTCCTTTCCGCTTATTACACGGATTACGTACCACTTCGTTTCCTGGTTGGTAGCGTTGTCAGTAGTTGCAGTCATGTTATCCTAAAAGGTCGTAAATAAATTTCAATACATTTTCTCCTACAAAATCCATCCCGAAGATGACGAGCGTGGTGAGGATAAGTGATACAAGTACAATAATTGTAGTCTGTTGTAACTCATCCCATGTTGGCCAAGTCACCTTGTGTACCAACTCATCATACGCCTCTTGTATATAATTGCCGATTTTTGCCATAAAATTGAATGATGCGAGAGGTATAAAATGCAAAAATAATTCTCAACATAGGGTTGTTTCGAATGTTACATTTTTTGCTCTCTAAATTTAACTTGCACGGGCACGCGGATTCGAACCACGATCAAAGGTTTTGGAGACCTCTATTCTACCGTTGAACTATGCCCGTAGATCTTTTCCCAAACTAAAAAGCCAAAAGAAAACCTTTTGACCTTGCTAACTAAGGACTGCAAATGTAAGAAAGTTTGTGAAAATGTTGAATTTTTATTTAGGGAAGATTTCCGGGCTCCGGATTTGTCGGCAGAGCAAGCACCCGAAGTGTCGGCTGAAATACCTTCTTGAATATTCAAAAAAGCAAAAGCCCCCAAACGACAAACATTTGAGAGCTTTTATTCATTCTATTATTCTTACAACGCCAGATCGGCATCATTGTCGTCTACTGTCGGCTGTTGCGGTATTTCGGACTGTGGCTGAGGAGTACTGTCTCTTCTCGGTCCGCGGTCATTGTCTCTTCTATCGTTATCTCTTCTTGGTCCGCGATCATTACCTCTTCTGTCATTATCCCTTCTTGGTCCGCGGTCATTGCTTCCCTCACGACGATCACCTCTGTCGCTGCGTTCGCGTTTCTCCGGTTCAACATAACCTTCCGGTTTTTCCATCAACACCTTGCGGCTCAGACGCAATTTACCTGTTTTAGGATCGGTGCCCACCAGTTTGATTTTCACCTTGTCACCCTCAGACAGCACACCATCCAATGTGTCAAGACGTTTCCAGCTCACCTCGGAAATATGCAACAAACCCTGCTTGCCCGGCATAAATTCAATGAACGCACCGAATGGCATGATAGATTTTACCGTTCCCTCGTAAGTTTCACCGATTTCAGGAATGGCCACAATACCCTTCACCCAAGCCATGGCTTTATCAATGCTTTCTTTATTCGCAGAGAATATTTTTACAATACCCTTGTTGTTTTCTTCTTCGATATTAATTGTAGCGCCTGTTTCTCTTTGTATCTCCTGGATAATTTTACCGCCCGGTCCTATTACCGCACCGATGAACTCACTTTCGATGATCAGTTGTTCGATACGCGGAGCATGTGGCTTCAGGTCTTCTCTGCTGACAGGGATTGTTTCGTACATAGCATCCAGAATATGTAAGCGGCCGCGTTTAGCTTGTGCCAAAGCCTGGCGCATCACATCCATGCTCAAGCCATCTACTTTGATATCCATTTGAATACCGCAGATACCATCACGGGTACCGGTTACTTTAAAATCCATATCACCCAGGTGATCTTCGTCTCCCAGGATATCCGTCAGCACAGCCCATTTGCCATCTTCAGCACGAGAGATCAAGCCCATTGCCACACCACTTACGTGCTTAGGGAAAGGGACCCCTGCGTCCATCAATGCCAGTGAACCCGCGCAAACGGTAGCCATAGAGGAAGAACCATTACTTTCCAGGATATCAGAGACGATACGGATTGTATAAGGGAAGTCTTCGCCGGGCATCATTTGCTCCAAAGAACGTTTGGCAAGATTTCCGTGACCCACCTCGCGTCTGCCTGGTCCGCGCATAGGCTTGGTTTCGCCGGTAGAAAAAGGAGGGAAATTATAGTGAAGGATAAATTTTTTGTATTCTGAAGTAGCGGCACTTTCTACCAGCAATTCATTCTCGGACGTACCCAAGGTGACTGTTGTCAAGGATTGGGTTTCGCCACGTGTAAACAAAGCCGCACCGTGTGGAGAAGGCAATACATCTACCTCGATAGTCAAAGGACGAACCTCATCCAACCCGCGTCCGTCAAGACGCTTGCTTTCATCGAGGATCATATTGCGAACCGTATAATATTGTAAGTCTTCCAGGTATTTTTTAGCAAAAGAGCGTGTTTCATCCGGCACTTTTTCACCTTCCAGCAAGCCTTCTGCCAAATGTGCAAAAAGCTCTTCCTGCAAGATTTTGAAGGCATTACTGCGATCATGCTTTGGTGAAGCGCTGCGTGCAATTTCTTTCAATTTAGGGCTGGCAAACGCTTCTACTTTTGCTTTCAGCTCTTCGTTTACTTCTGTTGCTTTCACTTCACGTTTCGCGGTCACTCCTATCTTGTCGCGAAGCTCTTCCTGTGCTTTAATCTGCAGGCGGATCGCTTCATGTGCGGTTTCGATGGCAACGATCATATCTTCTTCAGAACATTCTTTCGCATCACCTTCCACCATCATGATGTTCTTTTCAGTAGCACCGATGATGAAATCCATATCTGCA
>DATJDP010000075.1:0-3835 GCA_035497355.1 Flavipsychrobacter sp. | reverse complement strand
GTTGCTGCACAATAAAGAAAACCTGCTCACATTCGGCGTTGGCACAGTCGTATCGTTTGTGGTAGCCATGATCGCTATCAAGTCTTTCATCACCTTCCTTCAGAAGCATGGCTTCAGAGCCTTTGGTATTTACCGCATCATTGCCGGACTTATCATGCTATTCGTGCTTGGTATAAAGTATTTTTAAGCTGCGAGTCAGGCTGCGCTTAAGGGAATACGTATAACTTTCCGGAGCATATTGTTTAGGTCCGGGGCAGGTTCACAAGCCTTTTATCGGCATTCCCAGGCTTCTTTGGGACATCCCAAAACTTCTTTGGGACATCCCAAAACTTCTTTGGGACATCCCGAAACTCCTTTGGGACATCCCAAAATGAGGTTGTAATCTAAACTGTGTCAAGTTGAAAATTATTAACAACTTTAACGACAGTAAAGGTGAGCAAGAAGCAAAACACAGGAATCGCCCTGTCGTATATCTAACTTTTGGCCTTTTCAACCAATGACCACCAGTTGCCAGAATCGTCTACCAACAAAGCTTCATAAGCATAAAACTCCTTTGTAGGTGCTTTCTTAAATGTCACTCCTTTCGCTTTAAGCTCTTCGTAAGTTGCGTTCAGGTTATCACATTCAAATACTCCAAAGCCGAAGGTTCCATTTTTTACCAGCTCCTTCATCTGTTGCGCCGCTTCTCCCTTAAACATCCTTCCTTCCTCAATAGGTATCAGAGAAATTTGCAGGTCAGGTTGTTCCGGCGGGCAAACGGTCAGCCAACGCATTCCCGGTCCCATTGCCGCATCTGTGTGGATCTTAAAACCGAGCATATTAACGTAAAATCCGTAGGCACTATCCTGGTTCAATACGTACACACAAACATGATTCATTCTTGTAATCATTGTTGTAATCTTTTTGGGTTAAACAATGATGCAAAAATCAACTCTAAAGCCTTATAAAACCTCTTGTAAATTGCTATTCTTCGTCCAGCCTTTTTGTTCGGCAAAGCAATTTGGAATGAATTGCAGCGGCATTGTTCGTATTCTTTCCTGCCTTAAACGGTATCGCTTTTGAAATTCCGATGGTGTTTCCCCTTCGCTTTTTTTGAATAAACCTGTAAAAGATGTGATGCTGTCGAAGCCTACTGTAAAGCATGTGTCTGAGACCGAATGATTGAGCCTTAAAAATTGCTTTGCGTTTTCAATTCTTACCCGTGTAAGATATTGATGCGGTGTACTTCCGTAGATAGACTTGAAAAGTCGGATAAAATGAAACTTCGAAAAGTAAGCTTCATCTGAGATATTGTTGAGGTCAATGGATCGATGATAATTTTGGTCGATAAAAAGCTTAGCCTTCACGATTCGGCTGTAAAGATAAAACTTCGGATATGTGTGTTCGGTGTGTTTCACTTTAGATGACGTGCCGTTGATTCAATTAGTTTTTTCAAGTAGTTCCTTAAGCCCTGTCAACATCATCTTCCAGTTGCTTTCAGAATGCTCTTTCTCCTTTTCGGTAGCATTATTCTCTTGCGATAGCGAGACAAGCGTCTGGTTATTACTTTCCCTTAAGCCGATGGTGACAGTATGATAATTTTCGGGCGAATCTTCTAACCCTGTGAGAGGACTAAAGTGACTGTACTGCAGTTGCCTCCCCGGGATGATTTTAAGTATGGTGCCTTTATCTTCATAGGTCTTCCCTTTCCATTCCCCTTGCCAGAATATCTTACTGCCTTCTGTCCAGTCGGAAATTACTGTTGTTCCAAACATGTATTTCTTAATGACCTCAGGGTTAACCAACGCATCCCAAACCTTTTCAATTGGCGCGTCAATTAAAATTTCACTATTGGCAATATGGTCGCTAGATGGCATTCTCTAAAATTTAAACTGTTTAACCTCGGCGTTAATACTCTAATATACACCATCTCGTCTTTTCAAAACTTATAATACTTTCAACACTTACTAAATTGCCTTTTGAGGCAGGAACGGCCCGGGAAGGATGCATCTCATCAATGAAAAATGAGTTTACAATAAAAGCCATACATTAGAGAAGATGGACAACTTAAACAAGAAGATACTACTGATCCTGGCGGTGATGTTTATTCGAAATGCAGCTTTCGGCCAGTCAAATCAGATTACAATAAAGTTCATTGGCAACTGTGGGCTGTATATGACTGACGGAGCATTGAATGTTTACGTTGACTTTCCGTATAAGTCAGGCGCATATCACTACATGAAGTACGACAAAGCGGAGCTTAATAACATTAAAGACAACTCAATCTTCATTTTTACGCATCGGCACGCGGATCATTACTCGAAAAAGCTACTAAAGAAACTGGATGCAAAGGCATATGGCCCGTGGAATGAATCGAAACTAAGTGCGTTAAACACATCTCTGAAAGGTTTTTCAGTGCAGTCATTCAGAACTAAGCACAGATTTTCTTTTAAACACGATTCCTACCTAATCACATGGCATAATAAGAAAATATTCATTTCAGGAGATACAGAAAATGCAGAAACTATTGGCAAGATAAGCGGTATCGATTGGGCTTTTGTGCCCTATTGGATACTCCTGGATGCGCAGAAGAAGAAAATGAAAATTGATGCAAAAATGTTTGCCATATATCACTTGTATCCGAATCAAAAAATAAACGTTGAAACGCCGGATCGAATCGTTCTGTTAGACAAACAAGATGAAGTAATTACGGTGCCTTATTGAATGTTTCGCATAGTGACTCCTTCCGCAACAGGCAAGAGATCTAAGAAAAAAGGCTGCATCCCACTTTAGGATACAGCCATATTCCTATCTGCTATTATTATTTACCTACTATAGTTAGGCGCCTCCTTGGTGATCACCACATCGTGTGGATGGCTTTCTGCCATAGATGCCGGCGTAATGCGGATAAACTGTGCATTTTCATGCAAAGCGTTTATATCCTTTGCGCCGCTGTAACCCATACCAGCACGCAGTCCGCCTACGAATTGCTGTACCACTTCACTTACCAATCCTTTATAAGGTACACGTCCTACAATACCTTCCGGCACCAGTTTCTTAATATCCGCTTCCACATCCTGGAAGTAACGGTCTTTTGAGCCTTCCTGCATTGCCTCTACAGAGCCCATACCACGATAAGACTTGAATTTCCTTCCTTCATAGATGATGGTTTCACCAGGGCTTTCTTCCGTACCTGCGAATATGGAACCTGCCATGATACAGGCAGCACCTGCCACTAACGCCTTCACCATATCGCCTGTGTAGCGGATTCCGCCATCTGCGATAACAGGAATGCCCAAGCGCTTCAACGCCTGCGAAGCTTCCATAATAGCCGTAAGCTGAGGTGCGCCCGCACCGGTTACTACACGGGTAGTGCAAATAGAACCAGGCCCTACACCCACTTTCACAGCATCTGCACCCGCATCTGCCAGTGCTTTCGCGCCATCTGCTGTAGCTATATTTCCCGCTATCAGCGGAAGATTTTTAAATGTCGCTTTTACTTTTTTTACCATTTGCAGTACACCGGCAGAATGGCCGTGAGCACTATCAAGAGTAATCACGTCTACTCCGGCGTTCTTCAAAGCCTCTACCCTTTCCAGTGTATCTGCGGTGATGCCGACTGCAGCGCCGGCCAAAAGCCGGCCCATGGAGTCTTTTCCAGCATTGGGATGACTTTTCAACTGAAGGATATCCCGAAATGTGATTAAGCCTATCAGCTTTCCCTTCTTATCAACTATGGGAAGTTTTTCAATTTTATATCTTTCGAGAATAGTCTCGGCTTTGGCCATGCTGGTTCCGGCAGGAGCAGTAACAAGGTTTTCACTTGTCATTATCTCGCTTACCTTCTTCTTCATAT
>DATJDP010000074.1:0-5959 GCA_035497355.1 Flavipsychrobacter sp. | reverse complement strand
AATTCCATAAAATGGCTAAAGACGTTACCCCGCGATGGCGAGCGCCTGCTGGTGAAAGCCGGTGAGGAGAATGCAGGGCTGGTAGATATTGGTGATGGCTGGGGCTGCGTGTTTAAAATTGAAAGTCATAACCACCCGAGTGCTATTGAGCCTTTCCAGGGCGCAGCTACAGGCGTGGGTGGCATTCACAGGGATATATTTACGATGGGTGCGCGTCCTATTGCTGCGCTCAATTCCCTGCGCTTCGGCAAGCTGGATAACCCCAAGACAAAGTTGCTGCTGAAGGGCGTGGTGAAAGGTATTGGTCATTACGGCAACTGCTTCGGCGTACCAACGGTAGGTGGTGAGATCTATTTTGAAAGTTGCTATCAGACCAATCCGCTCGTGAATGCTATGAGCGTGGGCGTGATAGAAGCCGGCAAGATGGTGAGCGCAACCAGTCATGGCGCGGGCAACCCGGTGTTTATAGTAGGCGCATCAACGGGTAAGGATGGTATTGGCGGTGCATCGTTTGCTTCCGCAGATATCAGCGAAGACAGTGTGAACGACCTCCCAGCCGTGCAGGTAGGCGATCCGTTTGAAGAAAAGAAGCTACTTGAGGCCTGCCTTGAAGCAGTAGAAACGAATGCCCTGATAGGTATGCAGGATATGGGTGCTGCAGGTATCACTTGCTCTACAGCAGAGATGAGTGCGAAAGGCGAACATGGCATGATCATTCACCTGGATAAGGTGCCTACCCGCCAGGCCAATATGAAGCCCTGGGAGATGCTGCTGAGCGAAAGCCAGGAGCGGATGCTGATCGTAGTGAAGAAAGGGAGAGAAGAAGAAATAGAGAAACTGTTTGACAGATGGGATATCCACTGTGTGCAGATCGGCGAGGTGACAGCGGAAAAGACGTTGAAGTACTATATGGGCGAGGAGCTGATAGCGGAAGTGCCGGCGGAAAGCCTGGTGCTTGGTGGTGGAGCACCGGTCTACGAGCGTGAATATACAGAGCCGAAATATTTTGAAGAACTTAAGAAGTTTGACGCCAGCACAGTGCCTGTTCCGGCAGACATGGCTGCAGTGGCGTTTGAATTGATAAAGCTGCCCAACATTGCCAGCAAGCGCTGGGTGTATGAACAATACGATAGCATGGTAGGCACTGGCAATACGCAAACCAATGAGCCCAGCGATGCTGCAGTAGTGCGTGTACACGGCACAAAGAAGGCACTTGCCTGTACTACGGATTGCAACAGCCGTTATGTATTTGCCGATCCGTATAAGGGCGGTATGATGGCGGTGAGTGAGGCCGCACGGAATATAGTATGCAGCGGTGGCGTACCGGTGGCTATTACCAATTGCCTCAACTTCGGCAACCCTTACAATCCTGAGGTGTATTACCAGTTTGTGAATGCCATCAAGGGCATGGGCGAGGCTTGTAAGAAACTGGGAACACCAGTGACCGGGGGTAACGTAAGCTTTTACAACCAAAGCGAAGACGGTCCGGTGTACCCTACTCCAACTATTGGTATGGTAGGTGTGCTGGATAGTGTGGATGAGAAAATGACGATGTTCTTCAAGAACGAAGGCGACGCTATTTACCTGCTGGGTACGCAAAGAGAAGATATCAACTGTTCAGAATATCTGCATCATATTGTTGGCGTAAAGATGAGTCCTGCGCCACATTTTGAAATGGAAGAAGAATACCAGCTACAGGAAACAGTGATCAAGCTTTGTAAAGAAAAGCTGGTTCAGTCGGCACATGACCTTTCAGAAGGCGGTCTGTTTGTGGCACTTGTGGAAAGCGGTATGCAGCGTAACATGGGCTTTGAGATGGCAACCGACAAGAGCATTCGCAAGGACGCTTACCTGTTCGGAGAGGCCCAAAGCCGCGTTGTTGTGAGTGTAAGTGCAGCACAACAGCAGACATTTGAGGCTGCTTTAGGCAATCAGCCATTTACAAAACTCGGTATGGTGAAGGCCGATGGGCATATCCGTATTGACGGTGGCGACTGGGGACATATTAAGGACTGGAAGCAAGCTTACGATGAGGCAATAGAGAAACTGCTAGCTTAATTTGATAATTTGGTGATTTGATAATGAGCTAACGTCGTTTAGCCCAGCATAGTAAGAAGGCACAAGGAACACAATTTCTAATTTGTGGGCTTTGTGCCTTCTTTTTGAGCTTGGTCCTATTGTCATGAAAGAATCATTTAGACAAAAAATTCAACAACTCCACCAACGAACGAAGTATCACTGACGTCTATTATTATTCCGCATTGGTTGGCGAACGTGCAAAAGCGAAAAAATTTTTGGAATCTTCCGCGATTTTAACTTTTTTGCATGTTCTTATACTAAACGGTAAAAGACAACGTTACCTAATAATTAAATTTCCATATCTATAGGACTACTTCTACCTAACGATTTTAAGCATGGCGTAAGCTTTACGTGATAAACAAGGTAGAACATGATGCAACCCACACATCAATTTAGCGATTCAGAACTGATTCAGGCATATCTGCAGGGACATGCGCCCTCGTTGGAGACGCTTATATACAGACACAAAGACAAGATCTACACCACTATTTTCATGCTGGTGAAAGATCAATACCTGGCGGAAGATATTTTTCAGGAAGCTTTCCTGAAGATTATCAGAACGCTGAACGAAGGCCGGTATAGTGAACAAGGTAAGTTTCTTCCCTGGGCAGCCAGGGTAGCACATAATCTTTGCATGGATTATTTCAGAAAGGTGCGGCAGGATATACCGGTGGTCACTGAGGATGGCCGGGAAATAATTCAGCTCATGCAATTCGCCAGCGAAAGCGCCGAAGACGGCCTGGAGCGCCGACAGGTACACCACAGCGTAAGGCAACTAATAGAGGAGCTTCCTGAAGAGCAACGTGAAGTCATAGTACTTCGTATATATGGCGATATGAGCTTTAAGGAAATTGCTGATATCACCTCCGTAAGTATCAATACAGCCCTCGGACGTATGCGCTACGGGCTCATCAACTTGAGAAGATTAATTGCGGAAAAACAAATGGTGCTGCGATAATTTTGAATTTTCAATTTTGAATTTTCAATTTTGCGCATGTCTCTTCCCTTATTTTTCCATGATGGCTTATTAAATGCTTCTTCCGAGATACAGCTTGACGAAGAAACAGCACGCCATGTGGTGCAGGTACTCAGGATGCAGCCCGGAGAGCAGTTGCAACTGACAAACGGAAAGGGGGTCTCTGCAATGACAACCATTGTGAAGGCGGAGAAAAAGAAACTGTTCGTTGCGGTTAATAATATCGCACAACACCCGGGGCGGGCTAACAAACTTCACCTGTGCGTTGCCTTTACCAAGAATACAAGCCGGAACGAATGGTTGCTGGAGAAGGCTACGGAGCTTGGCGTGAGCAGTATCGTCCCCATTATTGCCACCCGGACAGAACGGGAGCGCATTCGCTACGATCGATGGAGGAATATTCTCGTAGCCGCACTCATTCAATCGCAACAGTACCACCTTCCGGAGCTTTTAGAAGCTCTTCCTTTAAAAGATATTTTACAGCGCTTTAACGACGTGGAGCAAAAATTAGTCGGACATTGCATTAGCACCGAGTCTCGCTCTCCCATTGCCATTGCTTTGCAAAAGGATAAAGAAACGATTGTGCTGATTGGACCAGAAGGAGATTTCACCTTAGAAGAAGTACACGCATGCACTGAAAATGGATATACAGGGATAAGTCTTGTGGATCAACGGTTGCGAACGGAAACAGCAGCAATGGCTGTTTGTGCTTATTTTAGTCTGGTAAATAATTAGTAAGTAACTACGTGATGCTAAACTGCAGGGATTATTTCCTTGTGTTTTGCGCCTTATTAGCAAACATAACGACCGTATTTATGAGAAAACTTTTCCTGATTGCTTGTCTGCTTTGTAGCATTACCCTGCATGCGCAGCAGATGAAACTCGGCTTGCTCGTTTACGGTGGTGGTGGCGACTGGTATGCCAATCCAACTTCATTAAAAAACCTTGCGGCGTTTTGCAATCAGCAACTGCAAACCAATCTTTCGCTGCAGGAAGGACAGGTAGAGGTGGGAAGCCCGGAATTATTCAACTATCCCTTCATTCACATGACGGGGCACGGGCGTTGGGCACTAACCGATGCCGAAGCGCAGAACCTTCGAAAATATCTGGAGTCGGGCGGTTTTCTGCATATTGACGACAACTATGGTCTTGACCCGTATGTACGACCAGCGCTTAAGAAAGTGTTTCCGGAGTTGACCCTTGTGGAGCTGCCTTTTTCCCACCCCATCTATCACCAGAAATTCAACTTCCCGAATGGACTTCCTAAGATACATGAACATGACGGCAAGCCACCAAAGGGATATGGTTTGATTTATAAAGGGCGCCTTGTTGTGTTCTACAGTTATGAAACGGACCTTGGTGATGGATGGGAAGACTTTGAAGTACACAGAGACCCACCTGCAAAACATCAGCAGGCATTGCAAATGGGTGCCAATCTGATACAATACGTGTTTACAGGAGGGTCTATTTAGCTTTTTCTGGATTTAAGAAACCTTCGATCACCCACCAGCGAAAGCGCTCCAGCATATAAAATTTTGACCATTGTCCCTTCAACAGGAAGCCAGCGCCGTACACTACAGCATACCCCCACTTTGCTATATACTCCAGTAGCTTTTTAACTAACGCCGCATTGTCGCCATGCAGCCGGAGGCGCTCCCCTCCACCTATGCCCATGCTGTGTCTCCGGACATAATCCTTATCAAATTTATTAGTCTCTACCGCATGCAACACCTCTACTTCCGGAAGGTAATATACCTGCTTTCCATATTTAAGAATGCGCATATAGATATCCTTTTCTTCGTTAGCTAGCAGCCCGTTTCCACTGCGCCCAAGGGCAGTATTAAAATATCCAATTTCCTCAAACACTTTCTTCCGAAACGCCATGTTTGCACCGCAGGGATACCTCTGTCCTTCCAACTGCTTTACTTCCGAGCCTTGATCAAATCTTCCCACAAGTCCGAAAAAGTATTTAGAGTACCAGGCCGGGATGGTAGTAAGGAAATACGGGGTAATCTTGCCCCCGATCGAATATACCTCAGGATGTTGATCGAAAAAGTTTTCTATGCGTTGCAACCAGCCGGGTTGTGCCTTGCTGTCGTCATCCAGATAAGCGATGATCTCGCCCTCAGCTTCCTGCGCACAGCGGTTTCGCGTGTAGGCTACGCCCTGGTTCTTTTCCGTAACAAATCGGAAATAGTAATCCGGATGGTTGTTCTTGTATTGTGCAAGCAATTCAAGAGTATTATCAGTGCTATTATTGTCAACCACAATAAGCTCATATTTGCTCTTGTCATAGTCCTGTTTAAAGATGCTTTCAACAGCATCAATAATAAACCGGGCGCGGTTGTAGGAACAAATAACTGCAGAGATCTTGAAGGGATAATGCATGCGCTGCAATTTAAACTGTTTAGCCCGATTATCTATTCGCGCCTCTTCCCTGTGTCGATAGCATTATAATATTTTTCTCTGCCTTCCCGCTGGCATGTATTACGTCGGATTAACCTGTTATCCTTTATTTTTACACGCAAATGAAACCATCCATTCCACAGGGTACACGCGATTTTTCACCTGAAGAAGTCCGTAAGCGCCAATATATATTCAATACCCTTAAGAACATTTTTGAAACCTACGGCTTTCAGCCATTGGAAACACCTTCCATGGAGAATCTTACCACGCTTATGGGCAAGTATGGTGATGAAGGTGATCGTCTTATATTTAAGATCTTAAATAACGGACTCGACCATCCGGATAAGCGTGAAAAAGTAACGCTGGCATTTGAGAAAGTACTGGAAGGTAAAAACACGCCTGAGGTAACCGAACGTGCCTTGCGCTACGATCTCACTATTCCCTTTGCCCGCTATGTGGTAATGCATCAAAATGAAATTGCATTTCCTTTTCGCCGGT
>DATJDP010000073.1:0-22906 GCA_035497355.1 Flavipsychrobacter sp. | reverse complement strand
CGATCTCACAATTGAAAGTTGAAAATTCAAGTCCAGTTTACGCAATAATTGTAGACGGTGGACAAGGCACACGCATGGGAACTGCTGTACCGAAACAATTCCTTGATCTGAACGGGAAACCCATATTGCACCATACCATCGATGCTTTTGTCCAGGCCATACCGGGGATACAAATAGTACTTGTGCTGCCATCGCACCAGATAAGCTATGCACAGATGGTGCTGCAATCCTTTACTGAAAGAATAGATCTGACCATTGTATCAGGGGGCGAAACCCGGTTTCGCAGCGTACAAAACGGGCTGAAAGACACCCCGGAAGATGCTGTAGTAATGGTGCATGACGGCGTGCGGCCATTGGTAAGCGCAGAACTGATTCAAAGGTGTTATCAGCAAGCACTGGAAAAAGGAAGTGCCATACCGGCAATCGCGGTAACTGATAGCATGCGACTTGTCACTAAAGAAGGCTCAGAACCGGTAGAGCGTTCGCAACTTCGCATTATTCAGACACCTCAGGCCTTCAGGGCATCAATTTTGCTTTCTGCAATGCAGCAAGCTTACGATGAGGGCTTTACAGATGAGGCAACGGTAGTTGAGGCTTATGGTAAAGAGGTTTTTTTAATAGAAGGAGAAAAAAGCAATATTAAGATCACTACGCCTGAAGACATGGTAGTGGCAGAAGCGTTGATAAAGGCAAGGAAAATAGTATGATGCGACGATTGGTTTTTTTGTTTTTGGGTGTCTTTGTTTTTGGGTTACCTTCTAAACTATTAGGACAGGGGAAGGATACAAGTATTTTTTCACTACCGGTTAAGCTCGACGAATATACACTGCAAGCCTCGCGAAACGGGTGGGATATAGAAGACTTTATCCGTCGTGTGCAAAACGATACCACTTTCTATAAAGCCTTCAAGACGCTTCGCATTACTCCATACACAGCGGTAAACGATATTAAGATTCTCGGCAAAAAAAGCCAGGTCGCCGCCTCTTTGCACAGCATCACAAAGCAAAACATCCGAAATGGTTGCCGGTCAATGCAGGTACTGGAGGAGAATACTACAGGAGATTTTTACGACCGTAAAAAAGAGTATAACTATTACACAGCAGAGCTCTACGCCTATTTGTTCTTTACAAAGGAGCCCGTTTGCGGCGATAATAACATTGTAGCCGGATCGGAAAATGAAAAAGGGCATGGCGAACTGGCAAAGAGAAAATGGCAACTGAAGCAGCTGATCTTTAATCCCGGTAGTCGTATAGCAGGTATCCCATTTGCGGGCAACAAAGCTGCAATCTTCGATGCTAATGTAGCGAAGATGTATGATTTTAAGTTAATGCTTGCAGAATACGGCGGTGAAGACTGCTATTTATTTACCGCTGTGCCGAAGAAGGAATATAAGAATGATGTGGTATATAATGAACTGTCAACCTGGTTCCGAAAGTCAGACTACGCCATTGTTGCGCGCGATTATTCGCTTTCTTACTCCACCTGGATCTATGACTTTAATGTAAAGATGAAGGTTCGGCTAAAAGAAGTGAATGGCAAACTCCTCCCCTCTTTTATCAGCTATGCCGGAAACTGGCATGTAGCGACCAAGAAGCGAGAAAGAGCTGTATTTACGACGGAGCTGCGTTATTGAGATGCCGGGGACTTTATTTCTTTATCAAATCCTGAATTTTCTTTTTATCTCCCACAACCCAGATAGTATCATTTTTTTCAAACATCGCAGAGGAGTCAGGATTTAGTATTCTTGTGTTTTCACGTTCGATACCTATTATCAATCCATTCGTTCGCTCACGGATGCCAGATTCGCGGATGCTTTGACCAACAAGCTGATTGTAGTCGTCCGCCTTTATTTTCTGAAGCACTATATCGCGCACATCGGTTTGCTGTGGCTCCATTACTTCTATGGCATCGAAAACCGGCTTAAAGCCTTGCATTTGTTCATCGGTGGCCAGAATACCCACATGATCAAAAGGCAATAGCTTATTGTTTCTTCCGGGCGCGTGTATGATCTTGTCGCCCCGCTTGATGTAGGCTATATTGATACCATATTGTTCCCGCCAGGATAGTTCCATGAGTGTCTTTCCTACATACACCGCATGTGGGTTCACTTCTGCATCTACGATATAGGCATTCCACGGAGAAAGCCTTGACTGCAACTGTTCATTGGTCTGCTTAACATCCACTGCAAGCGAATCGGCTTTAGCAGCTGCAGTTTCCCGGGCATTGAGGTTAGTGAGAAAACGAGTTTCGATACGCTGGTAAAACCTTTGAATTCTCTTCGAAAAAAGGTAAAGCACCGCAATGGTAACCGGCAGAACAAAAAGCAAGGCAGCCCTGGCAGAAAACAGTCGGTCTACCCATAGTCCGATGAATGCAATGCCGATTAAAAAGCGCAGTACCTCGAGCATCAACAAAGGTCCCCGGTTGTACTTCTTGTCTATCCAAAGTGCGCGGTAAGCCATAGTATCCGGCTTTTTGACCATCAAAGCCCACAAAAAAGGGGCGGTCACAGCAAGAGAAATGACGAGCGTGGTAATACTTGCTATAATATCATTATCAATCCTTCCTGCTAAAAACGGAGCCAGGAACCTTACTGACAACAGCACGAGTGCCAGTACGATAATACCGTTGGTAACGGCAATTTTCAGGTAGGAAGTAAGTACGTTTTTCCAATGGCTTTCGCTATGGATGTTTTGAGTGCTGGCAGAATAGTTATTGATCGCCGCAACCACTTTTACAGGCAGCATTTTCACAAGCTTGTTGTAGAGTGGCTCAGAGAACTTGATCATATACGGAGTGGTAAAGGTGGTGATGGCTGATGCTCCTACTGCCACGGGAAAGAGGAAAGGACTGATAACGCCAAGGCTTAAGCCAAGCGTAGCAACGATAAACGCGAACTCACCTATCTGCGCCATACTCATTCCCACTTGTACAGATTGCTTTAACGGCTGGCCAGATAATAATGCACCTATCGTGGTGCTGAAAAGCTTTCCAAAAAGAGTGAGCAAGGTAACGATGAGCACCGGCCATTTGTACTCCATAATAGTCTGAGGGTCTATCAGCATGCCGACAGAGATAAAGAATACAGCACCGAACAAGTCTTTTACCGGCTTAATGACATGTTCTACCTTTTCTGCCGAGGTAGTCTCAGCGATGATAGAGCCCATGATAAATGCTCCCAGCTCGGCGGAAAAACCAACCTGTGTAGCCAAGACTACCATTCCTAAACACAGACCTATTGATAGTATCAGGAGATTCTCCTCATCCATCAGCTTTTTATTCCTTTTCAAAAAGGTGGGCAACAGGAAAATGCCCATGATAAACCACAAGGCAAGGAAGAACAGCAGCTTCAATACCGTCATCAAAAGTTCCACCCCCTGAAAGGCCTGGCTCACTGCCATTGTCGACAGCAACACCATCAGAAGGATTACCACAATATCTTCTACTACCAGTACACCAAAAACAATACGTGCAAACTGCTTCGTTTTTATACCTAATTCATCAAAAGCGCGAATGATAATGGTGGTGGATGAACTGGCGAGCATGCCGCCCAGGAAGAGACTGTCCATAGTGGACCAGCCCATAAGTCTGCCTGTAAAGTACCCGGTAACGGTAATAAAGACGATCTCCACAAACGCTGTAATAGATGCGGAACCTCCTACCCGCATCAGCTTCTTAAAACTAAACTCAAGACCCAGGCTGAAAAGCAGGAAGATAACGCCGATCTCAGCCAGCGTTTCTATATTTTCATGATCGGCAACAGTAGGCGTGATAGATAAATAAGGTCCTACTACGAAACCGGCAATAATGTACCCAAGAACAAGCGGCTGCCGAATCTTTTTAAAGATTAACGTAGTCAAAGCTCCAGTAATAAGAATAAGCGCTAAATCTTCTATTAGTTTCGGTAAATGCCCCATATCTTAAATCCTACCTCGTTGAAAGCCGAAATGAAAAGTTGATAAGTTGAGGAAATTACAAAATAACTGGCGAACACAAGTTCAGAAAATTTCAATACAAGGCGGCTATTCAGTTTATTTGTTAGTTTCGGTATTCCGGGGTCGCTGCGATTGAGAGCCGGAGAGGTTCATTTAAAGGACATTGCCTCCATAGTTATCAGAGATAGCATTAAAAATATTGAGATGAAAAAGAGATTTATCCTGCTTATTGACCTCTCAGAACAGTCGAAAGCTCTTTTGAGAATGGCAAATACATGGGCAATGGAGGTAGGAGCAGAATTGCTTGTCGTCAACCAGGTGTTTTCTCTGGCGCCAGGCATGGGAGAAGGCGAAATACGCAACGAGATCAAACAGCAGGAACGGAGAACAGCGCTGACACAACTCACCGATTTTACAAGGGAAACGCTGGGGGATGACACCGCTCCTGTAAAGTTTTATGTAACAACGGGAAGTCTGGAACTGGCCATACATAAACTGCACCTTTCAGAAATGTCGGACTTTATCTGGGTGGGCATGAAGACTAAAAACTGGCTGGAGCGCATATTTATGCAGAGTACAGCCATCCGCATTACTGCAGATGTTAAAAAGACGATCATTGCCTTGCCCGACGGTTATAAAGGGACTGATTTTGACCATCTTTATGTGGCGGTTTCACCAAAATATCCGTTGAACGAGGATGCTTTCCGGAAATTACTTTCCATTACAACATCAATTGGCAAAAAAGTTACAGTTTTCTCCGTACTGAAATCTAATGAACCCGATGAGGAAGTGAAAAGCTATATAAAATCTTTAGGCGATCTCTATTCGCCGACGCAGGTTATAAGCTGTGAAACAGTGCGCAATGATGATGCCCTTTCAGGAATAAAAGCATACATGGAACAAAAGGAAGGCATATTGGTTGTGCAAAAAGGCACGAGAACGCTGGTGGACTTTTTCAGAAAATACGTTGTGGATGATCTGCTTCATTTATCAGAGATCCCTCTGGTCATCCTTCCATAGGATTTGAAACGCCGGGCATAGGAGTGTGTTGCTGATCCGTTCCAATCACTCCTCACGTGAAAAACGAGAGGCTGAATTCTGACCAAACGCCCATTTTTTCTGTATTTCTATCCTCCCCTACTCTAACAACTAACAACTAATACTTATTTTTGCGCCACATTTGATTTTCTCATGGAAGATTTGAAACTGAAACTGAAGCAGCAGATTATCGAAAGCCTGAACCTGCAGGGCATGGAGCCGAAAGATATTGACGACAATGCGCCTTTGTTTGGTGAAGGTCTGGGTCTGGACAGCATTGACTCTCTGGAGCTGATGGTGTTGCTCGAGCGCAACTATGGCATTAAAATAGAAGATGCTCGCGAAGGCCGCAAAGTACTTTCTTCCGTACAGTCCATGGCAGACTACATTCAACAACATAAGAAAGCATAAGTTCCCTTCTACCGCATGGCGGATCGCATTGTTATCACTTCTATAGGTATTCTTTCAGCTTTAGGTCTTGGTAAAGAAGCACATCTGCAGGCGCTCACCACAGCGCAGGCAGGATTGCAGCACCCCCAATATCTCAAAACTGTCCACGCACCGGAATTTATTATGGGCGAGGTAAAAATGAGCGATGACGAACTTGCGTCTTCTCTCGGCTTACCAGTCGGTAATAATGGCTACACGCGTACTACACTACTGGCACTCATCGCCATGCGCGAATTGCTGCAGGAGGTAGATAAAGAACTGCTGCAAGACGGGTCCTTCGCTTTCATCAACGCCAACACCGTTGGTGGCATGTGCTCCGTGGAGAACATGTATATGGACTTTATCTCCGACAAGAAAGATGGCGATTTCATCCAGTATATTGATACGCTCGACTGCGCCGAGAGCACAGAAAACGTAGCAAAGTACTTCGATCTGAAGCCCTTCATGGCAACAATCTCCACCGCCTGCTCCTCTTCAGCCAATGCTTTGATTCTCGGCGCCCGCTTAATACAACAAGGACTGGTAGACCGTGCTATTTGCGGTGGTTGTGATGCTATGAGCCGTTTTACTGTAAATGGTTTTCTTTCTCTGAAAAATGTAGATAAATCACCATGCAATCCTTTTGATCAAAACAGAATGGGACTGAACCTGGGTGAAGGGGCAGGATACCTGATGCTGGAAAAAGAAAGCGATGCAAAAGCAAGAGGAGTGACCATCCTCGCGTACTTCAGTGGTTATGCCAACAGTAATGACGCTTACCACCCCACTGCCCCATCGCCAGACGGAGCAGGCGCTTACCGTACCATGCAGCAAGCATTGATCAGGGCAGGACTGCAACGCCAGGATATTGGCTATATTAATGCACACGGCACAGCAACTACAAATAATGATGCTTCGGAAGGCAAGGCAATAGAGCGTTTATTTAGTCCAAATGTCCCCTATTTCAGTTCTACAAAGCCTTTTACCGGTCATACACTGGCGGCCGCCGGCTCCATCGAAGCCATCTTTTCCATCTGGGCAATGCAGGAAGGAAAAATTTTCCCGAACCTGAATTTCGAAACACAAATGGAGGAGCTAAAGATCAGTCCAGTTTCCGCACTTCTGGAAGGTATCGAGATCAACCATGTATTGAGCAACTCATTTGGTTTTGGTGGCAATAATGTTTCTTTACTGTTCAGCAAAGCATGATGAAGCCCGTTTACATACATTCCGCTTGCGCTATCAGTCCGCAGCACAGCTTTGAGCCCGAGCAGTTTCTGCAGCCGGTAATGCATACTGATACGGGTAAGTTGTTTGTAGTAGATCCGGATTATCGTCAGTTCATCAATCCTGTCGCTATTCGCAGGATGAGCCGCCTGATAAAAATGGGAATAGCTGCTGGAATGAACGCGCTTAAGCTCGCAGGAGTGAACAAACTGGATGCTATCATTACTGGTACAGGACTAGGCAGTATGACGGATATGGAGCATTTCCTTAAAGACATGATCAATCTGAATGAGGAAGCGCTTAACCCCACTTATTTCATTCAATCTACATACAATTCCATTAATGGCTGGATAGCGCTGCAATCGAAGAGTACAGGTTACAACCAGACTTATGTGAACCGTGGCTTCTCTCTGGAGCTTTCCCTGCTGGATGCCCAGTTGCTGCTCAACGAGGTGGAAGAAAAACAAGTGGCTTTAGTAGGCTGCTTCGACGAACTGACCGACGAATACTTCATTGTAAAAAACAAGGTAAACTACTGGAAAAAAGACATTCCTGATAGCATCAACGTTCTCAAATACAGCGATACCGAAGGGACTATTGCCGGTGAAGGCGCTGCTTTTTTTACTCTTTCCAATGAAAAAAGGAATGCAGTATGTGTCTTGCGAGGTATAAAGATGCTTCAACACCCTGAAGCCAGCTCCATAGCGATACAGACTGAAGCCTTCCTTATGGAACATGGTCTTAGTACGGACGCGATTGACATAGTTGTTGCAGGCATGAACGGCGACGCGCGTTTTCAACCTTTATATGATACAGCATTTCAGCAGTTGAATGAAAATACTTCGATTGTCGCTTTCAAGCATCTTAGCGGCGAATACCCTACGGCCTCTGGATTTGCGCTATGGCTTGCAACCCGGTTATTCAACCACCCTACCATTCCGCAGGATATTATTTACAAAAAAGGGGCAAACAATACGATAAGAAACATTCTCATTATCAATCACTATATGCTTGATACAGTTTCTTTCATGCTGTTGTCGAAGCCATAAATCAATTGAACGATAATAATTAGCTTTGGGTTATGGGTAAAATCGTTCTTCATCCCAACACTACTCCTGAGCAAATCGATCGTGACCGCGCAGAGCGTTATAACAGTTTGCCCTTTGCAGAAAAGCTCAAGGAATTGTTTTCGCTCATTGACCTCGCTGTAAAAATGAATGGAGGAAAGCCCCTGAAACAACCTCAGGGGAAAGGGATTGTAATTAGAAAGCCGGTAATATAATGGATTTATACAACGAGGAATTTTTATCATTGATCAAGACCTTTCAAAAACATCAGGTACGATACTTGATCGTTGGTGGCTTTGCCGTGAATAAATATGGTTTCAAGCGCACAACCGGGGATGTAGATTTTTACCTGAAAGACAGCATAGAAAACCGGCATAGTCTGGTAGAAGCCCTCGACGAAATGGGATATGGGCGGTTCGAAGAACTGTTAACCTTACCTATCATTGCAGGATATTGCGAAATAATGATGGATAACGGAACTTATGCAGACTTAATGACCAGCATTCCGGGGTTGCCGAAAGAGAACTTTAATGAGTATTACGACATGGCCACAATAGAACATGTAGGCGACATTCCCGTTCGTTTTCTACACTATAATCATCTTATCATCAATAAGAAAGCTACCGGCAGAAATAAAGATTTGCTAGACATCGAAGAACTGGAAAAACTAAATAAAGAGAACAAAACCAGGTAAGGTGATCTCTCAACATCTTTCCCCCTCAAATTCTCTCAGATCACAACACCTTCTCCTCCGCGCTTCTTTCCACTGCAGTATATAACTGGTAGTAGTGTCCCTTTGCCGCTATTAATGACTGGTGGGTACCGCGCTCGATGATTTGACCTTTCTCCATTACTATGATCTGATCTGCTTTACGGATGGTGGAAAGGCGATGGGCAATAACTATAGACGTGCGATTGGTAATCAATGTATCAATAGCATGCTGAATGAGTTGCTCGCTTTCACTGTCTACGGAAGATGTTGCTTCATCGAGGACGAGGATAGATGGATTGTACAATAATGCACGGGCAAATGAAAGCAGTTGCCGTTGTCCCTGAGATAGCGTATTACCGCGCTCCATCACATCAAAATCATAACCGCCTGGCAGACTCATAATGAAATCATGTATGCCAAGCATTTTGGTAACAGCTTCTACCCTTTCGCGTGGAATAGTCTCATTCCGTAAAGTGATATTATCGCAGATGGTGCCTGAAAACAGAAAGACATCCTGAAGAACGATTCCTATCTGGTTGCGCAGACTATCAATATCGTAATCCTTTACATTCATACCATCAATCAGAATTGCACCACTTTGTATCTCATAAAGCCTGTTGAGAATACTGATGATCGAGGTTTTGCCCGCGCCGGTATGGCCTACTACAGCGAGTGTCTTTCCTGGTTCTATCGTAAACGATATGCCTCTTAACACCGGTACGTCCTCCTTATACCGAAAATGTACATCCCGAAATTCTACTTCTCCTTTGATGTTTTTTGCCATTCGTGTTCCATTCTCCTTCATATGCTCGCCGCTGTCCAGCACCGTAAGAACGCGCTCCCCTGCTACCATGCCCATTTGGAGTACATTAAACTTATCCGCCAGCATCCGCAATGGACGAAACAGCAGGTTCAGATACATTACAAAGGCAATAACCACACCCGGAGTTACTTCGTAATGTATCATGCGCACAGCGCCAAACCAAACCAGCAAACCCATGGCCACTGCAAGAATAATTTCAACTATAGGAAAGAATATAGAATAGGCAAATATGGCGTTAATATTGGCGCTTCGGTGCTCATTATTAATTGCCTTAAACTTGTTCATCTCCCGCTCTTCGGCAGCAAAAGCCTGCACAAGATACATACCGCTAATGTGCTCCTGCGTAAAGGCATTCAGCGCAGCCACAGCGTTGCGCACCCGCTGAAACGACTTGTTGACACTCTCTTTGAAAAAATAAGTGGCCACGACAAGGAAAGGAAAGGTGGTAAGGCAGATCAAAGTCAGTTTCCAATCGGTGACGAGCATCACAATAATGATCGCAATGATGGTGAGTACATCAGCTACAATAGAGATAATGCCTTCTGAAAAAACGTCATTTACTGCTTCTATATCGTTGATCGTTCTTGTAGTGAGGGTACCAATTGCGGTTTTATCGTAATAAGCAACGTCCTGGAAGAGGATTTTTTGAAAGACCCGCTTCCGCATATCGTTCACCACCGTCTGTCCAAGCCAATTGATGCGATAGAGGAACCAGAACCGCAAAAGGCTTTCAATGATCAGAATACCGAAATGGAAAACGCTGATCCAGATAAGTCCGCGAAGAAGACTGTGATTAATGTATTTATCAACCGATAGCTGGATGAGGTACGGCCGAAGCGGCGACAGCACAGCCAGTATCACCGACATGACCATTGAGAAATACAGCGTCTTCTTATATGGCCCTGTAAATGAAAAAATACGCCGCAAAAGCTGCGTATCGAATATCTTCTTAATAGTATTGTCCTTTGCCAAGCTATTCCTCTTCTTTTACGCTCATTAAATAAGCTTTGATAAAATCGTCCAGTTCTCCGTCCATTACTGGTTGCACATTGCCCACTTCATAATCCGTCCGGTGGTCCTTGATCATTTTATAAGGATGGAAAACATAAGAACGTATTTGTGAGCCCCACTCTATCTTCTTTTTTGTTGAATTAGTGGCGTTTTTCAGTTCCTGGCGTCTCCTTAATTCTTCCTCATACAATCGGCTCTTCAGCATCGTCAAAGCCTTTTCCCTATTCTCGCCCTGCGTACGCGCCTGCTGACACTCTACAATGATGCCAGAAGGAATATGCTTCAGGCGCACGGCCGTTTCCACCTTGTTCACGTTTTGTCCGCCTTTACCACCTGACCGGTAGAATTCCCATTCCAGATCCGAAGGGTTTACATCAATCTCTATACTATCATCAATCAGCGGGTATACAAATACGGAAGCAAAAGAAGTATGCCTGCGGGCATTGCTGTCAAAGGGTGAAATTCTTACTAAGCGGTGTACCCCACTTTCTGCCTTTAGCAGACCATAGGCAAATGCCCCGTCAAATTCAATCGACGCCTGCTTTATGCCTGCGCCATCGCCATATTGCACATCTATTTCAGCAAGTTTCCAGCCCTGCTTTTCTCCATACATCCGGTACATGCGCAGCAACATCTCGGCCCAGTCCTGACTCTCCGTTCCGCCTGCACCGGAGTTAATTACCATTACGGCAGGCATTTCATCCTCCGGTTCGTTCAGGGTAGATTTGAATTCCAGTTCGTCAATATCTTTAATAGCCTTGTCGTAGGTTTCTTTCACCTCTTCTTCGCTTGCTTCCCCTGCTTTCCAGAAGTCGAACAGTACAGCAAAATCCTCCACTGCATCGTTTACTTTCTGAAATAATGTAACCCAATATTCATTGATCTTTATTTCTTTTAAGATGCCTGTAGCACGAGCATTGTCGTCCCAAAATCCGGGAGATAGCGTAAGAGTCCGGTCATTGTCAATTTTGACCTTCCGGTCTTCTACTTTTAAAAAACGCCGCAAATGCTGCATTCGCTCGCGCATTTCCTTGAGTTGCTCCTGGGTCATAACGGATGCAAAGGTAAGGGGGAAGATATGAAGTAAAGGAGCCCAATCGTCTTAGTTTCGCAGTTATAGATATAGCATAGGAGGCACAAGCGCACAGTGGCATGCATAACAACGCCCGGATTATGGGGAGATGTGTGAGTTTATAACAGAGTACGTTCTGTTAGTTGACTACGTTGCTTTCTATTTACACAGCTTATTTGCACTCGGCTTGTCCCCGGCTTTAGAGTTGTAAAAGAGATTTTTGGACTTCTAAAAGAGACTTTTGGACTTCTTAAAATCATTTCAATATATCGTAAAATCAGTCACTCCTACCTTCCTCAGGATTTTTATATTTCTTTGCTGGCGTAAAACTTACAGATGAATTTGTTCGATAAAATCCAGGATACCACTTCGTTTATAAAAGAAAAAATTCAGCATACACCTACTGTCGGAATTGTTCTTGGCAGCGGATTGGGCGGACTGATGGATGTAGTAACGAAGGAAACCGAGATCGCTTATAGCGAAATCCCACATTTCCCGGTATCTACAGTGCAGGGACATGCCGGGAAACTGGTTTTTGGAAAGCTGGGCGGCAAGAATGTAGTATTGATGGCCGGCCGGTTTCATTATTACGAAGGGTATTCGATGGAGGAAGTAACCTTCCCCATAAGGGTAATGAAAGCGCTGGGCGTGGAAACACTGATAGTATCGAATGCTGCGGGCGCCATGAATGCGGCATACGAGGTAGGAGATCTTATTGTTATTAACGACCATATCAACCTCTTTCCGGAACATCCGTTGCGAGGAGCAAATGACGAAAGGCTGGGAGTCCGTTTTCCGGACATGAGTGAACCTTATGACCTCCAACTAATAGATAAAGCGAAAGATATTGCAGCAGCTAAGGGGCTCAAACTGCAAACGGGCGTATACGTAGGTCTGCAGGGGCCCACATTTGAGACACGAGCTGAGTATCACTGGTTGCATGTAATAGGCGGAGATGTAGTAGGTATGAGCACTGTACCTGAAGTGATCGTGGCACGGCATGGCGGAATGAAGGTATTTGCGGCCAGCGTGGTAACAGACATCGGTATCAGAGAGGAAATGAACACGATCTCTCACGAGGAAGTATTGGCAGCTGCAAATGCAGCGGCGCCAAAGCTGGCCGGACTGGTTGCTGACCTGGTGGAAAGAATATAGAAAATGAAGGAAATGGAGAATAACTGGTTGTCTCCTGCTTTTTGCTGCGGCAACTATAGAAGACTTTTCATTCGCAGCTGATGGCGGAGGTTTTTTGGTATCTGGGAACTCGCACACTATGAATTACGTTGGAATTTAAAGACGGGCGCCAAATCAATCCATACTTTTTTCCGCTATAAATTATTGACCAATAAGAGGGGTAAGGTAATACTGCTGCATTGCCATCATCGGTTCTATTGCATTTAAGGTTTGAATTAATTAATTTTAGTTTCAATAATCTTTTATTCACCTCTTAAAATCTTATTTATGCAAAGAACCAAACTACTCGCCTTTCAACAGCTACCCTCAGGTAATTATTTTCTAAAAATCGTTCAGTCAAATAAATCCGCCACAGTACAATTCACCAAACAATAAACATTATGAAAAGAATATTTATTTCAGTTGTCTGCATATTAATCACTCTTACTGCATGGGCGCAGATAACGCCACAACATTACGCGGAAGAGCACCCCAACGGCGTTGGAAATGCACCTATTTTTAACATATCCTTCCCGAACGATTCTGGGAGATATCAATCATTATACATTTCGGCGGCTTTTTCGGGAAACCCTCCTTATGGCAGGATTAAAAATATCTACTTAAGAACCGGAAAAGCCGGCACTTTTGGCCCTAACGCTGTTAGTTACGGCTGGAATTTTGCTCTTGGATATACAAACGCAATTAATTGCGATACCTCCAACCATTTTTTTACTAATCTTACTCCGGTCGCCCATGTCGACAGCTTACAAGAGGATAGTGTAGTGGGAGGGTGGATCAAAATACCATTGAATTTGGAGAATACTTCATTTTACTTCGATCCGAACCAAAACCTTATATTGGAAATGTACACTGATTCCGGCGGTATAAACTATCCTAACACTTATGCGCTTTTCCTTTGTAGTGTCAATAGTAACCATCCTGCATCCTATTATTCACTATCAGGCGGGAAAAATGGCTTTATGGCTGATCGTTTGACTGCGTATACGGATTTCGGCTTTGACCTGTACCCTACGGCTGTTGAAGACATAGCCAAGCTTACAGATTTTACAATCTACCCAAGTCCTGCTACTTCCGGCAAGTTTACGGTGCAATTCAACACCAAAAAACCGATAAATGGAGGGACACTTACTGTCAGCAGCATTACGGGTAAAGAAATACTACATGAAAAGCTGGGAAAGATGGCAGGTAGTTTTAGCAAAACGATCAGTTTATCAGAGGCCGCCAAAGGAATATATTTCGTAGAGCTGGTTGCCGATGGTGAAAGAATTGTCAGAAAGATAGTAGTAGAATAGAGGCGCATTCCTGCTTGAAAAAAAACCTTCCGGCTGTAATAACCGGAAGGTTTTTATTTGTTGATAAAGACGAGCCCTATATCAGCACGAGGCCGCACTACGCCAACAACCTCGTTCAATTCCAGCTAAAATCGTATTTCTTTAATTCTTTTCATCTCTTCATTTCTTCATTTCCTTCATCTCCTTCATTTAACTTTGCCGACGTTCTGAATGATACAGGTCTCTCAAACATTACCGGCATCGATGGCTCGCTTCTTTCTCAGGCTTGTCTTTCCCCTTGCCCTTATTTTTGGCAATCAACTGTATGCACAGCGGCTCCCTACTCCTGGTGCTACGACTACGCTGCAGAACGCGCCCCAAAGAGATACTTCTAACGCGACTAACTCAAGCGAATGGAGAGACGAGCAAACGGTGATCTATTTTAAAAAGCTTAACTCAGAACAAAAACTTTATCCTGATACTTCCCTTCACACCTTTCACCGCCGGAGCTTCTACCAACCGTGGTACCGTAATCTCGGCAATCTCGGTGCTCCCGTTACCAGCCTTTTGTTTACTCCCCAGTTCCGCACGGGTCCTACACTTGGTTACCATACTTTCGATGTTTATAGATTTGATGTTGAAAAGCTTGCGTACTACAACACCACCCGCCCCTACAGTGCTTTCTCTTATCAACTAGGCAGCAAGGCAGAACAGATAGCTGAAATCCTGCATACACAGAACATAAACCCACGGTGGAACTTCGCTGCACAGTACCGTAAGATCAATTCGCCAGGCTATTACAAGATCCAGAGGAACAATGACGATATGGGCAGTCTGACGACCAATTATAGCAGCAAGAACCAGCACTATCGTTTAAACGCCGCCTTTGCTTACAATAAGATGCAGCATGATGAAAACGGCGGTATTGTAGCCGACAGCTTCCTGACAAGTTCCAGCTTCGACGACCGAAGAACCATTCCGGTTGCCTTTCAAAACGACCAATATAGCAACCGAAGATCACCGGTAACCACTATGCAGCGCGACTTTAATATGTTGCTTTTGCATAGCTATACCTTAGGGAAGACCGACACGCTGTACAACGGAGATTCTACTCAATATTATTTTAAGCTGATCCCCCGCTTTAGTGTCGCACACCGCTTTAAGCTCGGGACAGAAAAGTATCAGTTCAAACACCTTCGTCCTGACTCCATTGACTATACGGGCTTTTTTCAGTACGGATTCCGGGCAGATGATTCCGTTTTTACAGAGCAGAAATGGTTTTATGTTGATAATGCCATTCTGCTGAATGGCTTTTTAGGAAAGGAATCGAAACAACTGCAGTTTACAGCAGGCATCGGCAACCGGATTGATAAGTTCAGAACAGACTATGGTGTGGGTGAAAACAGCGAAAGCATCATCAGCAACTACCTGGAAGGCGCTCTGCAAAAAGAAGCCTTGCAGGAAGGCGCATGGTTTTACAACGCTCATGCTCAGTTTTTCTTTACCGGAAATGCAGCAGGCAACTTCCGTCTCAATGCCGACCTCGGGAAGGAGATCAGTGCCAAAATTGGGAAGATAGAAGCCGGCTTTGAGCAACAGGTCAATAACGCACCTTACAATTTTACTATCTATCAGAACCAGTACTATTTCAGGACGAAAGATTACAATAAAGAGACGGTAACCATGCTTTATGGCACCGTGCAGAATGATTTTTTAAAGCTGCAGGCCGGGTTGAGAAACTACCTGATCACCAACTACATCTACCTGAACGAACAACAAGACTTTGATCAATACACAGGTGCTTTCAACATCACTCAAATCTGGCTGCGCAAGGCGTTCAGATACGGCATCTTCGTATTGGACAATGAGGTGGTATATCAGCAAAAGACCGGGAATGCCCCCGTAAATGTCCCTGCTGTGATGGGTAAGCATCAGCTAAGTATAGAAACCAAGCTGTTTGGCAATGCTTTGAAGATGGCCACAGGCATTGATGTATGGTGGCATACAAGCTACGCCCCTGCCGCATACTCTCCTTTCTTCAACAGATTTTATTATCAAAAGGACTATACAATAAGTAATGCGCCGGAAACTGCGGTATTCTTCAATTTCAAAATAAAGAACTTCCGCGCTTTTATAATGGGGGATCAGTTAGAGCAATTCTTTATACGCAATATTATTACAGCGCCCGGCTATCCGGCACAGGATGCCATGATTCGTTTTGGCTTCGACTGGGTGATGATCAATTAACATATTTAAGCATGGACAATTTAGGTATCGGTTCCAGAGTAGAGCATCCACATTTTGGGAAAGGTGTGGTTGTTGAGGCTGCGTCTGAGTTTTATACGATCTGGTTTAAGTCCTCCAACAGCACTAAAACTGTAAGTAAGGACTATGCAGAGCTACGTGTGCTTGAAGCAAAGGAAGCACCGACAGCTGGCGAGGGGGCTGGCATTTCTTTAGCGGACATTGAAGAGGCTGTTGAAAATGTACTGGACAGGAGACTGAATGAATTCCAACTGGTGCCAATGGCCAATAAATGGAACAATGGCATGCTGATATTAAAGCCTTCCGATGAAAGCCTTCAGCCTAAGGAACTCCCTATCGAGAGCTTCTTTCATAAGATAGTAATGGTACGCGACAGGCTGCGGCTGATAGAGCAGAAGATCAATGCACAAAAAACGCTCACAGATGAGGAGAAGGTAGATCTGCAACAGTATATAACCGGTGTTTACGGATCTCTCACCACCTTCAATGTGCTCTTTAAGGAAACGCACCATCAGTTTAAAGGCAGCGGCGGAAAGGAATAAAGCAGTTTCGTTCTTTTCTACAATATTGATGCATTATAGTAAAAAAGATAACGTCATTGCGCAGTGCAATGACGTTAACCTCTGTGCAGATATCTGCTGTTCTAATCATCCAAAGACTTCAGCCAATCTATCACCTCATCTCGTGTTTTACCGAGTTTGGTTTGTATGCGTCCTACCATCTCATCGTCTTTTCCTTCTTCACGGCGCAGGTCATCATCAGTTAAATCGCCCTGGGCTTGCTTCGCTTTCCCTTTTATCTTGTTCCATTCACCTTTTAATTCTAAACGATCCATAGTATATTTTTAGTGGTTAATTATTGCAGTTATGCCCTCGAAAAGACATAGCTGATTTCTTCGTTTGGTTTAATTGTATGTTGCCTTTCCTGGTGCGCTTTTCCGATGTTATATGCTTCCTTTAGTGCCTTCTCAAGCTCTGCATACATTCCATGGCCCTGTACAGGACACGCCAGCTTCGTAAACGTCTTCTCCAGTAAATCCTTTATCATATCCTGTTTCATAGCACTCGGTTTTATACTGATGAAAGAAAAAATAACATGCCACCTAAAGGGTTTAACGCCTGGAATAACGAAGATTTTTTCTTTAATAGCATTACTATCTGAAAAGGAGCCCTGTGGAGATGACGCTATTGTGCAAAGTCTATGCAAAAAATAAAGCAACAAGACGTCGCCCTACTTTTCCTCGTCGGCGCCGGACGGGTGCATCGTTGGGTCATCGCTTTGACGCGGGTATTCTCCTTCTTTGTGAGAACCGTGATGATGATCCGGATTGGCTTTCTCTTCTGCACCAGCAGGACGCTTCTCTGTGTTGGATGTGTTTGCATCCTGCAAATCCTCGCGTTTTTGACTACGAGTCACCTCTGTGTCCTTGTTCGCATCTTGTTTCTTGTCCATAATATGTATTTTATGGTAGAGGTGTAAAGACTATGCCAGACAAAAAAAAGCGCCTTTACAAGGCGCTTTTAAAAAATGTATTTTTATCAATTAATATCCGTTAGTATTAGTACCATTAGTGGTGCCGTCGGCATTTGTACCCACGGTATCTGTTGTGGTACCAGTACCCATGTCATTGACAGTCCCCATGCTGTCGCTCATATTAGTCCCCGTTCCTCCATAGCCAGTTCCATCATTCATCATTGTTGAGTCGGTGGTACTTGTAGTATCTGTGTCGCTGTTATTGCTGCACGAGACTGCAAATAGACCGAGTGTCAATGCTATCAATCCAATCTTTACCTTTTTCATAGTGTTGCTTTTTAGTTTAATATCTACTGTTTATCCGAAAAATCCTATGCCCGTAACCCTCTTCTCAACCTCTTTTTTCAAACATTTATTTATAAAATGCCGTATTCGTTTATTCCCATTGTTATAAAGCTCTTCCATTGCTTCTCCTGTTTTTTGCAGGAGTATTCTTTTTTACGGTTTTATCCTCCTCGCTCCCTGTTGATCCTTTCGGTGTTTCAATATCTTCTCCGCTGTATTTTCCCGGGGTTCCTGTCGCTGCGCTAAATGAAGATGTAACGCCTTCTTTCTTCACCGACGTATCTGGTGTTTCGTGTTGTGAATGTTTGTCGTTTCTGCTCATAACTTCTTTTTTTCGGTTAATACAGGTAAACTCTATGCCATACCTAGCTGTTTTAAGGGCTTTTAACCTTTCACAACGTCTTTTGAGGTGCCTCCAGCGTTATTAGTGATATCACATAGGGCGTGAGTGATATGACATACGGCGTGAATGATGTCACAAACGGCGTGAGTGATGTCACAAACGGCGTGAGTGATTTCACTTACGACGTGAACGATGTCACTTACGAGGTGAGTGATGTCACACACGACATGAGTGATGTCACACACGGCGTGAGTGATGTCACTTACGGCGTGAGTGATATGACTTACGGCGTGAGTGATGTCACATACGACGTGAGTGATGTCACATACGTCGTGAATGATGTCACTTACGACGTGAGTGATGTCGCAAACGCTATGAGTAATATGCCAAACTTGTTACAACTGAATAAATACTACCGGAGCATCACTGCCAAACGCTTCGACAACACGCGCCTGGTGCGTATCAGTGAGAATAACCTGCCCGAAATCTTCAGAGCGGATGATCCTTAGCAAGGCCTCCATTCGTGTCTGGTCAAGCTTCTCAAAAACATCATCGAGTAATAGTATAGGAAGAAAATGTAAAGAGTGACTTAAGTAAGCGTACTGAGCGAGCTTAAGAGCAAACAGATAGCTCTTCTTCTGTCCCTGTGAACCAAATTGCTTCAAAGCGTTATCATCAAAGCTGAAATCAAGATCGTCTTTGTGGATGCCCCGCAAGGTCCGTTGCATGCGAAGATCATGTTGCAAGCCTTTACGAAGCAACTGGTCGAAGTTCTCCTTCAACAGATCTGACTGGTAGGCAATGCTGACTTCTTCCTTTGCGGACGACAGCTGCTCATAAAAGCGCCGCAACAATGGGCGAAAGCCCTCAATAAATGTCCTCCTTTCTTTATAAATATACGTGCCATGCGTCGCCAGTTGGTTGTTGTAGTACTCAAGCTCCACACTTTCAAAAGGCGGGTTTACAGCGTTCATTTTCAGCCAGGCATTTCTCTGCAGCAACACTCTCTGATACACCATCAGGCTTTCAAGATATTGCTTATTGGTCTGACCTAATATACTATCCATCCATTTCCTTCGCGCTTCACTGCCATCATTTACTATCTCCAGATCGTCAGGGGCTATCATTACTGCTGCATACTTTCCGATATGGTCCGTTACCTTTTCGTATTCCGAGCCATCAGCAAACACTTCCTTTTTTCCCCCTTTCCATTTGCAGCTTATTACTTCATATCTGGCATTTCCGTCTGCAAATGTCCCTTCGAGGCGAAAGCCGTCTGTACCGCTTTTTACATTGTTTTGCTGGGATGAGTTGAAATAACTCTTCGTATAGCACAAATAATATACAGCATCCAGCAAATTCGTCTTGCCGCTTCCATTCAGTCCTGTGATGCAGGTTATAGGAGCAGTGAAGTCAAAAGATGCAGAAGAATAGTTCTTAAACTGTATCAGCGTTATTTTCTTAATACTATTCAAACGGCGACGGAACGAACGAAAGTTTTTATAAATTCGCACAAATTTAGAAAAAGTGCAGACTCCATTCGGTAAGGAAACATATTTATACTGGTATGAGATAATGCTTTTGCTGCGTCGCTTCGAAGAAAAGGCGGGACAGCTATATGGCATGCAGAAGATCCGTGGTTTTTGTCATCTTTATATCGGTCAGGAAGCCGTTGCCGCAGGCATGATGACGGCAATCCGGGATGATGACAATGTCATCACGGCCTACCGTGATCATGGTCTGGCCATTGCAAAAGGTATTTCTCCGAACGCCTGTATGGCTGAGCTTTATGGAAAGGCTACAGGATGTACCAAAGGCAAGGGTGGCTCCATGCACTTCTTCTCTAAGGAAAAAAGATTCTTTGGCGGTCATGGTATTGTTGGCGGTCAGATTGGTCTGGGTGCAGGTATTGCCTTTGCAGACCAATATTTAGGGGACGACCGCGCTACCATTTGTATGTTTGGAGATGGCGCTGCTCGTCAGGGTATGCTCCATGAGACCTTTAACATGGCAATGCTCTGGAATCTTCCTGTTGTGTTTATCTGCGAAAACAATCATTACGCGATGGGTACCTCCGTAGAGCGTACTTCTAAGGTTATGGATATCTACCGGCTTGCTGATGCTTATGATATGCCTGCCGACTCAGTCGACGGCATGAGCTGCGAGGAAGTGCACCGTGCGATAGACCGTGCCGTTCGCCGTGCGAGAGAAAAAGGTGGTCCAACCTTCCTCGAAATAAAAACATATCGCTATCGTGGCCACTCCATGAGCGATCCTGCAAAATACAGAACCAAAGAAGAGCTTGAAGAGTACAAGGAAAAAGATCCCATCAACCAGGTGCTTAAGACTATTATGGACAACAAATGGGCAACTGAAGATCAGATAGAAGCGATCAATGAAAAAGTGAGGAATGAAGTGGAAGAAAGCGTGAAATTCGCGGAAGAAAGTCCATATCCCGATGACAGTGAGTTATATAAAGATATTTATGTAGAAGATAACTATCCTTTTATCACTGATTAATCGTTAAAAATCGTATCATTACACAAAATCAATAATTTACCAGAATTTTTATGGCAAACACCGTAAGAAACAAGCCACGGGCAGGTCGAACCACAACTATTGAAGAACCAAACCCTCTTGATAAAATTCAATTTACCTACGAGAAAAATAAAAAGCAGATCAACGCGGTTGTCACTGTTATACTCGTACTTATCGTCGGATTTTTTGCTTATCGCACTTTGTATCAGGAACCAAGAAACAGAAAAGCTTCTTTTGCGATCTCGTATGCACAGCAATACTTTCAGCAAGACTCTCTAAACAGAGCACTGAATGGAGACGGACAACATGATGGTTTCCTCAGAATTATTAAAAAATACAGTGGTACATCAACTGCTAACCTGGCAAGCTACTATGCCGGGATCTGCTTTCTTCAAATGCACGACGCTCAGAAAGCGATCAAATATCTGAAAGACTTTGACGCACATGGAACTAAAGTAGAATATGCAGCTTTCGGAGCCCTGGGTGATGCGTATATGGAAACAAACAACGTGAAAGAAGGCATCAACTACTATAAAAAAGCATCCGCAAACGAAGATGATAATCTCCTGACTCCATTGTATCTCTACCGTGCTGCAGTAGCTTACGAATTAAGCAATCAGCCGAAAGATGCTATAGAGAGCTATAAGAAGATCCGCGACAAGTACCCACAGAGCATGCAGGCACGCGAAGTGGATAAGAACCTTGCACGCCTCGGCGTTTTGGAATAAAAGAATTTGTGTTATCACACTTTAAGACCGGCTAAAAGCAATCCTTTTAGCCGGTTTTCTTTTACAGTCCGTCTGAACCTGCTAACTTAGCGGGCGGCAACTTTTTTTCACAGTAATGGCTCAATCGCAACAAAGTGCATCGCTGTTTCAAACAGAACATTTAAGGGAACTTCAGGAGGCAAGAGTAGCTATCGTGTACACCGAGTGGAACGATAAGATAGTAGCCGCACAACTGGAAGGGTGTGAACGCATTCTGGCAGGCTTTGGTGCGACGGTGATAGACAAGACAGCAGTGCCTGGCAGCTTTGAGATTCCCTTTGCCTGTAAGCGTATATGGAACCATTATGAACTGCTTGACCATATACAGCAACCTGAAGCAATCATCGCCTTCGGTGCAGTGATCCGTGGGGGTACACCTCATTTTGAGTATGTTTCCGAAGCCGTTACCCGCGGTATTGTGGACCTGAACCTTAAACTACCAATACCCGTCATATTTGGCGTGTTGACATTAGACAATGAGCAGCAGGCCTGGGAAAGACTTGGGGGAGCGCATGGTCACAAAGGTGAAGAAGCGGCTGTTACGGCACTCAAGATGATACATCTTTGCCGGAATAAAGGTTGCTAAATCAGCAATCGCATTAATCATGCAGCGCCTTTTTATTGAGGTGCATCAACAACTGAATTGAACATGCAAGTACAATTATTTATACCCTGTTTTGTAGACCAGCTTTATCCCGAAACGGGAATGAATATGGTGAAGATTCTGGAAAAGCTGGGATGCAACGTCGTTTATAATCCGAAACAAACCTGTTGCGGACAGCCTGCGTTCAACGCAGGTTATTGGGAGGAAGCCAAGTCAGTAGCCTCTAAATTCCTGCATGACTTCGAAGGTGAGGGCTATATTGTTTCTCCGAGCGGCTCCTGCACCGGCTATGCGAGAAACTACTATGATAAAATGTTTGAGAACAGCCGTGAACACAACCTTTGCACCAAGGTGAAGCAAAGGATGTATGAGTTTACGGAGTTTTTGATCGATGTGCTGAAAGTGGAAGACCTGGGCGCCTCTTTCAATGGCAAAGCAACCTACCATGACGCCTGTGGGGCTCTGAGGGAGTGCCACATCAAAGAAGGACCAAGGAGATTGCTGCAACATGTAAAAGGCCTGGAACTGACAGAGATGGCAGAATGTGAAACCTGCTGCGGCTTTGGCGGAACCTTTGCAGTGAAATATGAACCAATTTCGATTGGTATGGCTCAGACCAAGGTTTCGAGTGCCCTTGAAACAGGCGCAGAGTATATGATCTCGACAGATGTTAGCTGTCTGATGCATATACAAGGCTATATCAATAAGAATAACTTCCCGATAAAGACGGTGCATATAGCGGATGTACTGGCAAGCGGATGGTAGTAAGTAAGCTTGCCACGGAAGTGCATG
>DATJDP010000072.1:0-17673 GCA_035497355.1 Flavipsychrobacter sp. | reverse complement strand
AACACGTAAAGGTTTCAACTATTGCCTTGCAAAAAGCTAAGCGTCTGGTAGAAGTGGGACATGACGTTGTGATCCTCCTTGACTCCATAACTCGTCTGGCACGTGCTCACAATACCGTTGCTCCTGCTTCGGGAAAGGTATTGTCTGGCGGTGTGGAGGCTAATGCTATGCAGAAGCCTAAACAATTCTTTGGCGCTGCACGGAAAATAGAAAATGGTGGTTCACTTACCATTCTGGCAACTGCATTGATCGATACCGGTTCTAAAATGGATGAGGTAATCTTCGAAGAATTTAAGGGAACAGGTAATATGGAGTTACAGCTTGATCGCCGCCTGGCGAACAAGCGTGTCTTCCCTGCTATTGACCTTGTTTCGTCCTCTACCCGTCGTGATGATTTGTTGCACGACAAAGATGTGCTTAATAAGATGTGGATCCTTCGAAACCATATTGCTGATATGAATGCTGATGAAGCCATGAACTTCCTGCTGCAGCAAACGCGTGGCACAAAGAGCAACGAAGAGTTTTTGGCTACGATGAATAAATAAGCCTGAGCTAGAAAGAATAGCACATGCATTAAAACATAAAGCTATACAGGACCGGGAATGAAGAAGCAATCTTTGTTCCCGGTTTTTTATCACAAAACACTGTTGTTGAGGTTACCTTTTGCGTTTTTCAGGATAGATTACAATAAGCTAAACTTTATTTCATAGCGGTGGAAACTTGTTAGGTGGCGGTCGAAGAAGCGTCGTATAATAAAGGAAAGCAGCGCCACGCCTGGCTTATAGCTCCTAAGTTTATCATAAATACCAGAGTAAAAAGGCCGAAGAAAGGAGGGGTAAACACCCTGCGAGTAGGGTTTGTCGCTATCCCTTCACGGATTGTGGTAAACCCTTCACGGAAAATGGTAAACCTTACAGGGGTTGCGGTAATCCCTTCACGGTATATGGTAACCCCTGTAAGGAAAATGGTAAACCGTACACGGATTGCGGCAAACCCTACACGGGTTGTGATAACCCTTTCACGGTTTGTGGCAACCCCTTTACGGAAAATGGTAAACCCTTCACGGAATACCGTGAACCTTACACGGTTTATGACAAACCCTTCACGGTTTACGACAATCCCTACACGGAATGAAATAAACCCTACAGGATGCCCTTAATCGCCCTGTTGCAGAGGGGTGAACCGACGTCGTATTGAGGTAAACGGTAATGGAACTGATGCAGGTTTTTGTCGGTTAGCGTTGATCCCAGGAGGCAATAGGGGTACTTTAATGAAGTAAGGCTGCACCTTACCCCTCACACCCTCGCTCTCCATGGAATTTCTTCGCTGCCATTGATATGAACGATATACCGGGCAACGACAAACAGAAAATCTGAAAGGCGATTGAGATATTGCAATATAAGCTCCGGCACTTCTTCGTTCTGCTCCTGCATCGCTACACAAATCCTTTCCGCCCTTCTGCATACGCAACGCGCTACATGAGCTGTTGAAGCACCTACATGGCCACCAGGCAAAATAAACGAGCGCATTTCAGGAAGCGTTTCATTCATCTCATCAATCCGTTTCTCCAGCCACTGAACATCTTCATTATGCAAATCTGGCAGCTTCATCTTTACTTCTTTTTCCGGACTGGTGGCGAGAACTGAACCAATTGTAAACAACCTGTCCTGCACTTCTCGCAACCATTCGCGAATCTTTTGGTCATTTACCATGTCGCATACCATTCCGAGGTAAGAGTTAAGCTCGTCGACTGTGCCATAACTCTCTATACGGATATTGCTTTTAGGTACACGAATTCCTCCGATAAGGCTCGTTAGCCCTTTATCACCAGTCTTTGTATATATCTTGAATGCCATCTTATTAATTGAAAATTGAAGATTAATAAATGAGAATTTTCAGACTCCCTTCTTAACTCCTTCACTTCCGCCCTTCTCCACTTCTTTCCAGGTATCACTTTCTATTATGCCGTCTCTTACCCGTACAATTCTGTTGGTAAATTTTGCGATGTCCTCTTCGTGCGTTACCAAGACAACTGTGTTGCCTTGCTCATGGATCCTTCCAAAAAGCTCCATTATCTCCACAGATGTTTTAGTATCAAGGTTTCCCGTCGGTTCATCTGCCAGCAGTAAAGAAGGGTTATTGATTAATGCCCGGGCAATAGCCACACGCTGACTCTGTCCACCCGAAAGTTCATTAGGCTTGTGATGCGATCGTTCTGCAAGTCCTACCTTTTCCAGCATTTCTTTTGCACGCGTTTCGCGTTCCACTTTTCCAACGCCGGCATAAATGAGGGGAAGCGCAACGTTTTCCCAGGCAGTAAGCCTTGGCAGCAGATTGAATTGCTGAAAGACAAACCCAATCTCGGTATTGCGCACATCTGCCAGTTCATCGTCTTCCATCCGGCTCACATCCTTTCCGTTCAAAACATAGCTACCGCTTGTGGGAGTGTCCAGACAACCAAGGATGTTCATCAGTGTCGACTTACCCGAGCCTGAAGGTCCCATCAGCGCTACATATTCATTGCGCTCGATCAATATATTAATCCCTTTTAAAACAGGCAGCTCCTGGCGTCCTAAAAAATAGCTCTTCCTGATGTCTTTAAGGCTGATGACTTCCTGCATGAATCTATAATATCTTTCAAAAATAGGTCACATTTCGGATTTTGAAGAAGGGAAGGAGGTTTAAGGTGTGAGTTGCGGGAAAAGTTGGAAGTCGTTGGACGTTATTGGAAGAGTTGGAAGTCATAGGAAGAGTTGGAAGTTGTGGGAGATGGCGTAGATCGCAAGTGTGCTGAAAGCATCAGCCGCCGCCAATTATTTCTTTCAGAAGAAAGGGCCATCGCTCACTTTCTACTTTCTACTTTTTACTTTTGACTGAAAGAAGCAAATGCTTACGTTTCCAAACGGCAAAATCAATCTGGGCCTCTACATCACCAATCGCCGTGAGGATGGATATCATGACCTCGAAACGGTCTTTTATCCGATAGCCTTAAAAGACGCGTTAGAAATTGTAAAAGGAGCAGAGCAAACGAATCTGTTTGTGTCTGGAAAGGCAGTAGCCGGGAGCAAGGAGGAGAACATCGTCTGGAAGGCATATGAACTTTTAAGGCAACAGTTTCCTCACAAGATTCCTATACTTGACATTTACCTGAATAAAGGAATACCAATGGGAGCAGGGCTCGGTGGTGGCTCTGCAGATGGTGCCTTTATGCTGAAGTTGCTGAACGATTTTTGCGGATTGAAACTCAGTCAGCAACAACTTGCAGCAAGGGCATTGGAGCTTGGCAGTGACTGCCCGTTTTTTATATACAACACCCCGCAATTCGCCACAGGGAGGGGAGAGGTGATGCAGCCAGTAGCAATTGACCTCTCAGATTATGCTATTCAATTGGTTTGTCCGGCCGTGCATATCTCCACAGCAAAAGCTTTCCGGATGCTCAGTCCAAAACCCGCTTCATTTGATTTGAAAATGCTTCCAACAATTGCTGTGAAGGACTGGAAACATCAGGTTAGTAACGACTTTGAGGAACCGATATTTAATTTGCATCCGGCACTAAAGGATGTGAAACAGCAACTGTACAATCAGGGTGCTCTGTACGCTTCACTAAGCGGTAGCGGCTCTACTATTTTCGGCATTTTCCCGAAGGGACAGAAGGCGGCTATCCAAACCGACTTCCTGTTTGAGGAGTATATTCTTTGACGGTTTTTACGTAATCGTTTTAAAGACGGTATAGCGCAGGATCACTTCTAAGAGCAGGCAAACTATTGCGAGAGCTGCAAAAGGGAAGAATAGCTCTGCATATTGCTTATAGCTGCTGATCTCCACTTTTGTTTTCTCCAGTTTGTCGATGTCATTGTAAATTGATTTCAGAGAGGCATTATCAGTAGCGCGATAGTACTTCCCGCCAGTTTCCCCGGCGATCTTCCTTAGCAGCGGTTCATCTATTTGTACTTCCTGCATTTGCTTCTGCATACCGTATGGAGTTTGTACAGGGTAGGGCGCCATTCCCTTTGTACCGATACCTATTGTGTAGACCCTGACTTTATAGGCTTTGGCAACTTCAAGCGCAAGTTCCGGACCTACCTTGCCAACATTGTTTACCCCGTCTGTAAGCAGTATTATCACCTTACTCTTTCCACTGGCCCTTCTGATTCTATCCACCGCTGTTGCAAGTCCGTCGCCTATTGCTGTGCCGTCTACTAACACGCCACTCTTTACCTCGCTTAGTTGCTCTTTCAGCACAGCATGATCAATCGTAATTGGCACTTGTGTAAAGCTTTCGCCGGAAAAGATCACCAGCCCGATGCGGTCTGTAGGCCGTTTATCCACAAAATCCATTGCTACCTTTTTCGCCGCTTCAATGCGGTTCGGCTTCAGATCTTCCGCCAGCATACTTCCGGAGACATCCATCGAAAGCACTATATCAATCCCTTCGCTGTCTATATTTTCGGTCACACTGCTTGATTGAGGACGCGCTAATGAAATGATCAATGCGCTTAATGCCAGCAACCGTAAAACAAAAAGCGTAGGCCGGAAACGTACGCGCCACGAAGGTTTTACGCCGACCAAACCAGATAAGGTAGTAAGCCGTATAGCAGGATGCGTTTTCCTGTTCCTGCTCATCTGCCACCAGATCATGAAAGGAATAAGTAAGAACAAGCCGAAAAAGATCGGGTTTGCAAATGTGATATGTTTCCAGTCCATCAATGCGTTCATGACGGTTGTTGAGTTGTTGTAGCTACAGGTTTCGTTTGAATAATCAATTGCTTTGTAAGCTCCATAGTGCTTGTATGTTCATGCGGTAATGGTTGGGCCTTTGCGAACTTTGCCAGGTCGGCGGTGTAGAGAATGTTGGCAAGCTGATCGTAGTACGCCCTTAGTTCCGGATGCATTTTTGCCTTTTGCAATAGTTCATCTGTGGTCAGTTCCATTGCAGGCGTACGGAAGCGCTCCTCTATGTAACTCCTCAGTATATCTGTGAGCTGCACATAATATTCTTTAATTCTGTTCGCCTGCCAAAGCTGTTGCTGCTCCAGTTCATTTAGTAGCCGCATTGCCCTTTCCTGTGGCGTTTCCACTGGTTTCTTCGGTACAGGAGTTTGTATCTGCGTCCTCTTATGTTTCAAAAAGTAGATGATGACGATAGTAAGGAGCAGTATCAGAAGGGCGCCACCGGCAATAAGCCAAATATAGTCTCGCCATGTTGACTTTACCGTTATGATCTCCTTAATGCCCTTATATCCTTTTGTCGTATCGACTGGCACCGTTTGCACTAAAAGCTGAAAGCTGTCTGTCGCCAAAGTATAAGGCGTGCCCGAAGTCGGAATGACGGGAAAGGTAAACGCAGGTATTCTGAAGCTTCCGCTATCAAACCCCGTTACCAAAAGTCTTTGCTTGTAAGTAACGATATCGCCGTGCTGTACCGTGTCAATTTTGCCCTTTTCTACTATCTCAAGTGAATTGAAAGTGTCGGGTATTACCGCCCATTGCAACCGACTTTGTTTTGCATTATTGGTGGCTTCAATAAATAGTTTCACCTGGTCCCCCACCGTTATTTTGGTCGCATCTACCCGTGCGTTTACTATCGCAGTTTGTGCGCCTGCCGGCAATGCTAAAACCGAACAAAAAAATAAACAGTATAGTCTGAAAAGCAACTTCATCTTTATCTGCCTTTAAAAAAGCCTTGTAAAACCTTTACATAATCCTCGTCTGTACGCATAGTGAGCAACGATGCCCCGCTTTTACGAAAGGACTGAATGCAATATTGCTTATGCATGTCAAACGCCTTTGCATATTGATTCCGTACCTGTTTATCGTCTGTATCTATCCATTGAAGCGTTCCTTTTTCCGCATCCATCACTTGCAATAGTCCTGCTATCGGAAGTTCTCTGTCCGCCAGGTCGTAAATCTGCATTCCTACAAGATCGTGTTTTCGTGCGGCAAGTTGTAATGCCTTATCATACGGCTGACTGATAAAGTCACTCAATAGGAAGCTAATCGTCCTCTTCTTCAGAACATTGTTCAGATAGTCGAGCGCTACACGAATATCTGTACCGCTGCTATTGGCAGGCTCAAGCGCTATAAGTTCGCGAATGATGCGAAGTATATGACTCCTGCCTTTTTTAGGAGGAATGAATTTTTCTATTTTGCCACTAAAGAAAATAACCCCTACCTTATCATTATTGGTATCAGCGGAAAAGGAAAGTACCGCGCTTAGTTCCGTTATAAGGTCCCGCTTTAATCGCTGGTGCGTACCAAAGAGGGAACTGGCACTAACATCTACCAGCAGCATTACCGTAAGCTCACGTTCTTCTTCAAAAACCTTTACAAAGGGATGAGAAAAACGAGCAGTGACGTTCCAGTCAATAGATTTCACGTCATCGCCGGGGGTGTATTCCCGCACTTCGCTAAAGGACATCCCGCGACCTTTAAATGCGGAATGGTATTCACCGGCGAAAATGTGGTTGCTAAGCCCTCTTGTTTTTATTTCTATTCGTCGTACCCGCTTTAATATCTCAGATGTAGTCAGCATTTTTTATTCGGGTGTTTCCTCTTTTACTAAAACGCTTTGAATGATGATTGCCAGCTTTCTGCCCCTCTGTGTTGCCTCAGCTTCTGTCCATCGCAAGCTGATGGCGAAGGATATGCACCGGTTCATAATAATATCACTTGCGGGAAATGCAAGGTTTGTATGTTGCAGAATGTGTCGTTTGTGGTCGTCATACAGACGATTCATCCAGCTTCCGTTCTTAAAATGTTCCCATTTGCGTATGTAGTGCCATTTGCTGTCGTACCAGTAGGCAAATGGAATTTCGTTTTCTTCAAGCGCGGCCACAACTTCTTGAGTTATGATCTGCGATGGAAGCAATATAGTCAGATGCGTACAGGAATCTTCTGCACCCAACGTTATGTTTTTAAAGGCAACTGATGAAACCGATTCAAGCTCTGTTCGCAGAGTCTGATGCAGCCTTCTTTGTTGTGCTATAATCGTCGGAAGCTTTTTCATTTGCGCAAGTCCTACTGCTGCATGCAACTCAGAAAGGCGGTAGTTGGTACCCATGTAGCGATGGCCGTCACTATTTCTGTTTTCCGATAAATGCTCATGCCCATGGTCGCTATACTCATTGCAAAGTTTGAAGAGATTGGCATCGTCTGTTATCACGGCGCCACCTTCTCCGCAGGTTATTGTGCTGTGAAAATCAAAGGATAAAACGCCAGCGCTACCAAAGGTGCCTACGCTCCTTCCATTCATGAACGCACCAATAGCCTGGCTTGAATCTTCCAGCAAAAAAACGTGTTGTGACTCACACAAATCTTTGATAGCGGTTATGTTTGCAACGCTACCTACCGCATGAACCAATAAAACCGCGCGTGTGCTCGGTGTCATCAGTTTCTTTAGAGAATGTGGGCTCATGGTAAGCGTCTCGTCAATATCCGCAAAAACAGGTATAGCACCGATCGTAATGATCGCTTCGACGCATGAGACATCGCAAAACACAGGCAGAATCACTTCATGACCAGCACCAACGTTCAACGCAGCAAGTACCGTCGTTAATGCAGCGGTTCCGCTGCTGAGAAGCTGTGTATAGCTGCTGCCAAACTGTTTGCATATTTCCTGCTCCAGTTCCAGTGCTTTCCAGACGCCGTTGCGTGCCTCTTCGAATCCATAACGCGCGAGAATTCCCGTTTGCATTACTGCATCCACTTCCCTGCATTCTTCGTCGCCAAATATTTCGAAGCCTGGCATAATTGCTAATGAAAAAACAAATGTAGCGGATAGCGTATGTAATTGACAGATGGGTTTACTTAAAGTTTTCTGAAAATGTAGATTGACCCATTAAAATGATACGCCTTAGCTTTGAATAAAAATAGCATCATTATGACCAGCAAAAATTTATTAGGCGTTGCAGCTGTTGCCGCCGTCTTGCTCACAACATCTTGCCAGCAGAACACGACTAGCCAGGAAACCACAAACAGCGATACAACAGTTGCCGCTAATTCAGGGCCGATAGTAATGGAGGAGGTGATGAACAGCGAAGAATTTCCTGACGCGCAACTAACGATGGGCAACACAAGTACCAGTATGTCCGGCGACTCCGTAAAAATTACTTTCAACTTCAATGTGAAGAACTATGACCTTAAAGGCCAGACCTCAGATAGCGTAAAGGGAATTTGCAGTAATTCTGACAAAGGACAGCACATTCACTTTATCCTTGACAACGGTCCTTATGCAGCTCTGTATGAGCCGAAACATGACGTTACTCTTGCAAAAAATACAGAGCATTATTTACTGGCCTTCCTTAGCCGCTCTTATCACATGTCCTTAAAAAACAAGAACGCTGCAGTTCTTTACCACTTTAAGGTTGATGAGAACGGAAAGCTTCAGAAGCTTGACGTGCCTAACACGCCAATGGTATTTTACAGTCGTCCGAAAGGTGACTACCTTGGCAATGATGCCAAAAATGTGCTGCTCGATTTCTATGTGTGGAATACCACGCTTGGTGAAAACAATAAAGTAAAGGCGAACATTAACAGTGGCGGCAAAGACACTTCAATTATGATTACTGAATGGAAGCCTTATTTCCTTAAAAACCTGGCAATGGGTAAAAACTCAATTACCCTTACCATGCTGGATAACGGTGGCAATAAGGTGACAGGCGATAATACAGAAGTAACCCGTGAGTTTAACCTCGCTGAAGGGGAACCAATGAGATAAAGTAACAATCAAGTTTTAAGAAAGGGCTGTATCCGTGATATAGCCCTTTTCAATTTAATGTTTAGGTAAGGCAATGAGTCCAACTCATTAAATTTGCATGTATGGCAGAGGACTTAAAAATTGTAGCAGGGAATAAAGAAGAGCAATACCAATCCCTTCTCCCGCAGCTTGAAGCGCTGATCACCTATGAGAAGGACTTGATTGCCAATCTGGGAAATATTGCGGCAGCATTAAAAGAGCAATTCAATTGGTTCTGGGTTGGATTCTATTTGGTGAAAGAAGACGAGCTGGTTTTAGCGCCCTTTCAAGGTCCGGTTGCATGTACGCGAATCAAAAAGGGGAAAGGTGTTTGTGGCACAAGCTGGCAGCAGAAGAAGACACTGATTGTTCCTGATGTTAACAAATTTCCCGGGCACATTGCATGCTCTTCTATATCCCAATCAGAAATCGTAGTGCCGATCGTCCGAAATGGGGAAGTAGTCGGCGTGTTGGATGTGGATAGTGAAAAGTATAATCAGTTTGATGAAAATGACCAGAAATATCTTGAGCGAATCGTCGCACTTATAGATTTTATATAGTCGTCCCTCAAAAACTCTGAAAGCCTTGTCCTGATACGTTGTTAAGTAAAAAAGTGTAAGAATAATTTGCAGGATATATGAAAAAGTGGAGAAAAGCTTGCAATTTGTAGTATGCTTTCATCTGCTAAAAAACATATTCCGAAGCATTTGCTTGTTTTCAGATTTAGCGGATCAGTTTTCGAGGAGGCGTTTAAGGTTCATTACAGTGAAAAAATGGGCAAGCCATTCAAGCCTATCCGGCTTATGGTATCGCTGCTTGTTCTGAAGTACCTGCGTAATCTTAATGATGAGAACATAGTGGAGCAATAGTCTGAGAACCTTTATTATTAATACTTCAGTCCCGCGCGAGTCTCTGAAAGGACTCGCGCCTACATGGAAGAGACATGGATGCTTTTGGCAAGGAGTTTATCGAAGCAGGATTTTACACACAACAAAGCAAAGGCGGCTTCAATACATGTCAAGCGCGAGTCTCCGAAGGGACCCGCGCTTGACAGAAGTGTTCCTTTGTCTCTGAGGAGTGTTCCTTTTTCGCAAAGGAATCGACGTTAGACTCATAGGGAGTGTTCCTTTTTCCTGCGGAAGCTGCGCTTCGGTGTAAAAATGTTCCTTTTTTTTCTTAGGAAACTTCGCGGATAGTTGGACCAGGTATCAGATTCGTTTCCAGTCATGGCAAGTCTTTGAACGGTTACATGAGAAGTTGTTTTAAAACAGTGTGTCCTGACGGTTTAAAGGCATTTGCCTTTGTCTTAAAGGCGTTTGCCTTTGTCGTTGAGGCTAATGCCTTTTTCTTAGAGGCATTAGCCTTTGTTTCTAAGGCGTTTGCCTTTTCTTTAAAGGCATTTGCCTTTATCCCTGAGCAATGAGCCTTTTTCTTAAAAAGTCTCCAACTTCGAACGATGGTCCAAGAGTTTGCGTGCTGCCCTTTACCAGTTGCCATTGAACTTCAAACGAGCGATGAACCTCTGGCGGTACAGAGGCAAACAGACGGTGGCAACTCGTCTACAATTGTTTTGTAGCAGTTTACATCACTTCCTTTATCCCCAAAAAAACTAAAAACGACTTTTTGATGGACGACTAATAGTCCGAAATAGAAAAGGGGCTGGCCAAAAAGTATTGGTCAGCCCTATTTTATTCGGGTCCCTGATGGAGGCTTGTGCTCCTTTAAACGATTCTCAGCCCCTTCATTTTACTATTTAGACAGCCTCTCGTGCAATTAGTGTTTGATAGCTATTCTAGCAGAATCCTTTCATGTGTTACGCTGTTGCCGGATTTTAGAGAAAGAAAATAAACGCCGGGTGCAACGTTTTTAATCCTCAGGCGTATGCGCTGGCTCTCCATGGTTACTACCTCAAATGCAACGCTTCTACCCTGTATGTCCGTAATTTCTATTACGGGCTGGTGTAAAATGAAAGCAGTTTCTATCGTAAGATAGCCTTTAGCGGGTTGTGGAAATATACCTAACCGGTTGTATTCAATGTCAGAAACATTAATGGAAATGATAGAAACGGTATCGGAATTAGCATAACAATTATTTGTGTTTGTAATCTGTACATAGTAATCGCCGATTTGTGTCACCTGGTAAGTATTAGCAGTAGCACCAGGAATAAGGACATAGTTCTTGTACCACTGATAACTACCTTGATTGATCGCCGTGCTCAAGGTTAGCCCTGTTTGAGTGATCACAGGATTAGGAGCGGGCAGAACCGTTAGTACCGTAATGGATGATGTGTCTTTGCAACTGCCATTGTCCACAATCAGTTGATAGTTACCTGGCTGGCTGGTAGCGTAAGTGCTGCTAGTGGCGCCTGAAACCAAATTATTGTTTAGCATCCATGCGTAGGAATAGTTGCCTGTCAGAGCAGATAGAGTTACCATGTTTCCCGGGCAAAAGGATATGGGCGTACCTCCAAGTATGGAAGCCGCAGGTGCCGGTATCGCGGTAACGGAAAGCGTTTGCAATAAACTGGTGTCACAATTGCTTGCTGCTGCTATGGATATAGTGCCGCCGATATTACCTGCCGTAACAGTGATGGTGTTGCTGGTACTACTGCCCGACCAGCCACCCGGGAGTGTCCATATATAAAGACCCGCGTTCGCTACACCCGGGACGGAATAAGTATAGGAAGCTCCGCTGCAAACGGTTGCACTGCCACTAATGGCAGATGGCTGCGCAAGAGTAGCGCTGCAAGGCCCATATTTAGCTACGAAAATGTCGTAAAGGCTTGCTAGTGATCCCGAAATGGGTATGATGCCAAAGTTGACGTTTAGGAAAAAATTACCGGCAAGGTATATATTACCGGAAGTATCAGCCGCTATCTGGCAATCATCAGCCTGCCCATCGGTCTTGTCGGCCCACACGAGATTGCCTGTATTGTCGTATCGTGCAATGAATGCATCTCTCTGCGCCGCTGATTTCGTCAGGGTAACACTGCCCAGGGTGAGTGTTGGACTGGAGAAATTGCCGGCAACCAGGAGCAAGTTGTCTTTATCAATAAATAGATCCGTAACCTGTTCGTAATTGGTGCTGGTAATAGGAACGCCCCATTGGGGTACACCAGCGCTATTGTACTTTATGACAAAGCCACCGGCATAGTTGGCGCCTGTATTTGCTAAGCTGAAAGAAGTGCCTGCAAATGAAAAGCTATCCTGATAAACGCCTCCGACAAAGATATTACCTGCTGTGTCTGTAATCACAGCTTTAGGTAACTCCGACCCTGAACCTCCGGCAGCCACTGCCCATAGCAGGGCGCCGGATGCATTGTACTTTGCTGTAAACACATCTCTATAACTGGCACTGCTGCTATTGTTCCCTGTGAGCACGGTACTTTCAAATGACATAGAGCTTCCGATAAACGAACCGGTTATGACGGGGTTGCCTGCTCCGTCAGTAGTGAGGTCTGTGGTTGTTCCGGTCAGGCTGTGTGCCCATATAAAGGCGCCCGTGGCACTGTTTAGGCGGGCTATATAGTTATCAAACGCGCCAGTGCCTACTAACACGGTGCTTCCCAATGTTACCGTATCGTTGAAAGAGGCGCATACATAAACATTGTCAGAAGTATCTAGCACAATGGCATTGCCGGACATATCGCCATTTGCCGATGTTGCCCACAGCACATTGCCCGAAGCATCGAACTTTGCGACAAATAAATTATGACCTGGATTGCCAACAAAGGGCAGCGTAGTATTGCCAATAATAACAGAAGACGTGGTATAGGAACCTGTTACATATACGTTGCCAAATTTATCCGTTGCCACACTCCTACAACTTACGTCGCTGCCACCCATACTCTGCGCCCACAGCACTGCACCGGTTGGGCCGTACTTCACCAGGAAGCCGTCCGTATTCGTTGAGTCAACATTGTTCAGTGTGATATTGCCGAAGGCTATAGAATCGGCCTGAAAAAAACCTGTTATATACGAGTTGCCGTTAATGTCAATGGAAAGAGAATTACCGCTGTAGTTGCCGGAACCAAGAAAGTCGTTTAGCAGACCGCCGCCAGTCTGCGCCCAAAGCCATTTGTTCGTCTGGGCAGCGCAGCCAAGGCTCCACAAGCATAGAAATAATGCAGTAAGCGTTTTCATAAAATTGTTTTTAAGGTTCGTGGATGATAATGGTGATGCTACCTGCCGAGGGATAAGTTACTGTAAAAGAGATGGGTACATCACAATTGTAATACGCACAGTTAGGTTGCAAGCAATCATATTGTGTAGCTGGGCATGGTCCAACTTGTGCAAAGTTCTCCGAACACGGTAATGTAAAACTGTAGGCACAACCGGAAGCCTCAGTAAGATAAAAGGTTACCGCTATCCATCGGACGGGAACGGTGAACGATGTATTGGTATAGTCGTACGTATATAAATTTGGCGAAAATAAGCTTCCACCGGTTCCGCCAAATGGGCCCCACATGGTGTGTTATTAAGGGGCTCTGCTTCTGCCAAGAAAAACAATGTGTCTTCGCAATTGCGATCGTCCCTTATAGTGAGTGTTCCGGGAGATTGGGCGATAGCCTTATTGACAGTAAACACTGTCGCACAGAAAACCAATATTGGCATCCAAATGAGTGATTTTTTCATGATTGATGATTTTTTATCATGACAAATTAATGAAAAGACCGCGGAATGTCAAGGGTTATTTTGTTCGGCCCGCAATCGGGGTAAGAAAAAAGGAGGCTTTAAATAATTGTTTGCACTCGCGGTTGACTAGCTTCCAGATATGAGATATTGATTATTCCCGGTCGCTTGCCTGTCTCTACAGATCCTATAAGATGATCCATCTCCAATGCCTTTGCTCCATTGAACGTCGCCCATTGCAAAAGTGTATCCCATTCCAGAAAGTCAAAATGCTTTTTTAGTGTAAGCAGCTCAGAAAGGATAGAAAGCTCGTGGTTAGACGCCAGGCTATCGGTGCCAATGCAAACAGTAACGCCTCTATCGAGAAAAACTTTCACATCTGGCAGCTCGTTTTCTATATAAAGGTTTGCATTCGGGCAAAGGCACCAGAATGTTTTTTCGAAACGATTTACAGCAAATGCTATGTCTTCTTTTTGTGTATAGGTGTTATGTATGAATATACACGGATGTGAGCCAGAAAGCCAGTTGGTATATGTCTGCAGTGAAGTGGTAGCAAACGGCTGAAAGAAGGCCGTATCAATACCAAATCCTCCAAGCAAATCATTCACAGGGCCTTGTTTAGAAAAATAGAATTCGTTTTCAGCGAGTGACTCCTGATTATGAATCGAAATGATGGATCGTGGTTGATGCTCATTAATGAGCTCAAAAACCTTTCGGGAAACCGAATACGGCGCATGCGGAACAATGGACTGCTGAAGAAGAACAGTATCAGAATGTTGAGCAGCGAACCCTTCATAAACAGCCAGGGCAGCATCAAAACGTTGTTGTGCAAAAGCATCTGTGAACCCGATAGTCTCTATAAAACTATGTACATGCAATTGCCCGACCTGTCGTAAGTCCATTGTGTCTGTCGTATTTGTAATATCACCGACAGCCACAATACCATTCCTTATTAACTCCGCATAAGCCTGATCTCTTGCTATCTTTTTCTGCTCCTCACTAAAAGTCTCGCGGTAAGAAGGGACTTTTTGAAGAAAGGGTATCAAGCCGGTATGTTCCGGTATCATTCCCTTCATATGTGAGAGCTCCAAATGGCAATGTACATTTACAAAGCCCGGGCAGAGAATTCCTTCATATGAGATGACTTCTTTATTCTCCAGACCATCATGAATCGCGACAACAACGCCTGTCTCGTTTACTTCTACAACAGACCCTTCGGGCAGAAATTGGTAGCCGTTATGAATGAGCGGAGCAGTAAGCAGCATGGTACAACTTATCCCTTGAAGTGCTTCAGGAAAATAATCTCTTTTTCATCCAGGAAACGCCATTTCCCACGTGATACATTTTTCTTAGTTAGTCCGGCATACATTACCCTGTCTAATTTTTCCACCTGGTAGCCCAGCGATTCAAATATCCTTCGTACAATTCTGTTTTTGCCGCTGTGTATTTCCAGACCTACTTCATGGCGGTTTTCGAGATACGCAATTTCATCCACCTGTATGAAGCCATCTTCCAGCTCCAGTCCTTTGGCAATTTTCTCGTAATCCGCACGTGTGAGGTTTTTATCAAGTGTGACATGGTACACTTTTTTCATGTTGTAACTAGGGTGCGAGAGGCGATGCGCCAGAGCGCCGTCATTAGTGAGCAGTAAAACGCCGGTAGTATTTCTGTCCAGCCTGCCAACGGGGAATAAACGATCTACGCCCGCGCTTTCCACAAGGTCCATCACGGTTTTTCTATCTTCAGGATCTTCCGTGGTTGTTAGAAAGCCTTTCGGTTTATTAAGCAGGATGTAGGAGAGATTTTTTTGAGGTGTCAGCTTTTTACCAGAAAGTGTAACCTGATCACCCGGTTCAACGCGATACCCCGGCTCCAGGATCAACTCACCATTCACACGTACTTTCCCCTGTTTTACCATCTCTGCCGCATCGCGTCTGCTGCATTCACCACTATGTGCAATGTATTTGTTCAGCGTCATCGCTGAATCAATAGACTTCTCTTCGGTTGTAGCGTAGCTGCGCCTTACTTTCGTATCTACCTCGGGTAGTTCTTTTTTAAAGTCAGGCAATTTTTCCCGCTCTTCGCCTTCCTCTTTTTTATGTTTTCCCTTACGGTCAGACTTTTTGTCATATTTATCTTCTTTGGAAAAGCGGTCATCTTTTCGTTTGTCGAATGGCTTTTTATCAAAGCTTTTCTTCTTTACGCCGCCTTCTTTGCTATCATCACTTCTAAAGTTCCTTTTTGGCCTATCATTGCCGTCCTCTGGTGATCTTTTGTCAAATGAGCGCTTTGGTCTGTCGGAAAAGCTTCTTTTTTCGCCTTTATCAGATCCATCACTCTTCCTAAAATCTCTATCATCGCTTCTTTTGTCAAACGGCTTTTTATCAAAGCTTCTTTTTGGGCGATCAGTGTCTTCTCCTGATGATCTTTTGTCAAATGAGCGCTTTGGTCTGTCGGAAAAGCTTCTCTTTTCACCTTTGTCAGATCCATCGCTTTTCTTAAAATCTCTATCGTCGCTTCGTTTGTCAAATGGTTTTTTATCAAAGCTTCTTTTTTTTCGATCGGTGTCTTCTCCCGATGATCTTTTATCAAATGAGCGCTTTGGTCTGTCGGAAAAGCTTCTCTTTTCACCTTTGTCAGATCCATCGCTCTTCTTAAAATCCCTATCGTCCTTTCGTTTGTCAAACGGTTTTTTATCGAAGTTTCTTTTTGGACGGTCACTTCCTTCTTCGTCTGATTTTTTCTCAAATGAGCGCTTTGGCCTGTCAGAAAAGCTCCTTTTTTCGCCTTTGTCAGGTCCGTCATTCCTTTTAAAGTCCCGAGGTCCACTGCGTTTGTCAAACGGCTTTTTATCAAAACTTCTCGCTGGTCTATCACCGGCTCCTTCTGACGTACCTTTATTAAACGACCCTTTAGGCTTGTCAGACGAGAATTCTCTTTTCCCCTCCTTGTCAAAAGAACGCTTAGGATAGGAAGCTTTTGCACCTCTTTCCTTGCTAAAAGACTTATTTTCGTCACTACCAGTCGACTTGCGGCTGGCACCGTTTTTATTATCTTTATTTTTACTATTCGATTTCTTGTGATAGGAAGCGTCCTGATTTTTTCTCATTAGAATAAAAATGAGTCGCAAAGGTACAATCTTTAGCAGCAAGCAGACCGTTTATTCCACCCCTCGATGAGACCTTCCCTTATCATATTACTCCTTCTGCTTACGCTTTCAAGTTCTCTTATTTCTTCGGCGCAACATAGCAGGAAAATAAAGGGGAAACGCACTGTCCAAAAGGACTCCGTACTTGTTCCCCGAAGTCAGGCTTCCTTATTTATTTCACCTAAGAAAAATCTCCTAACTACTCATGTAGACATAGCGCTTGGCGCAGGGAGGGTGATGAAGAAAGACAAGTCTGCTTTCAGTTTTGCCGCATCTGTAAAGGGCTTATATATGCTGACTGGCGTGCTTTATGTGAACATGGGGGTAGGGATGACACAATTGAACAGTGTGCCGAAGGACAACCCTTCATCCGTTGGGAAAAATAATAGCACTATTGCAACCCTTCCTATTGGCGTGGGATTTACGATGGGAGACGATCGTGCCCAGATCATTAACGGCTTGGACTTCTTCCCTGTTTACTATGTAGATCATCCGGCGGTCAAAAGAGCACGAACTTTCACTTATGGTGTAGGTGTAGACCTGGGGTTTCATATCCGTATCCGGCAACGACTGCATCTTGGTATGATGGGCAAGCTGCAGCTATTCAAACCGTTTGATAAAGATGAGCACCAGGGCTTTCCGCGCTATGGTTTTGTTGGCGCAGGTTTGCTTCTAAGGTATGATTGAAATGCCTAATGATTAAGTTGAGCGTCACCATTTAGCAATGGGATATATCTATTTGAGCTTTAGAAGTGTTTTATTTCCATAGGCTTTCATTGCAGCCATTATCTTCATAATAAAAATTCGAGGTGATTAAAATAGGACCTCCGGGAGCTATTACTAAGTGCAGTCGCATTAGCTCAAATTCATTCTTTGTCCTGATTCCGCATCAAGGTTTAGAAATAATATACACGTGAAAAGTTGCAAAAACCGTGTAACTTTTTTCCTTCATCCCCGATATACTTTCTGAATGGACGCCAAAAGCTACAATGTATGTGAACATGACTGGGCTGATGCACTCTTCCGTTTTGCCTGCAAATGCACAGGCAATGAGGAAGATGCAAGGGACATTGTGCAGGGCAGCTTTGAAGTTCTTTGGCAAAAAAGGGAAAGCGTGGTATCGGAAAAGGGTAAGGCTTTTCTATTTCAGGTGGCGTACA
>DATJDP010000071.1:0-4971 GCA_035497355.1 Flavipsychrobacter sp. | reverse complement strand
CGTGACACACGAGTTCTTGTCTGTGACACACGAGTTCTTGTTTGTGACACACGAGTTCTTGTCTGTGACACACGAGTTCTTGTTTGTGACACACGAGTTCTTGTCTATGATACACGAGTTCTTGTTCGTAATAGACAGGCATTAGTTCGTGTTTTCAGGCTTGAAAGCCCGGTATATGCCTTAAAAGAACATGTAGGATAGCGACTATATGGCAAATATATTAATAACTTCCGCTCCTTCTCAGCCCGATTTAAGCGTTCATGACGCCGGTTTGCCTTCGTGTTACATTAGTCTGCCTTTGCATTAAAGACTTAGCCAATTTAATGAACTGTGGCTGGTATTGATGGAATTTTTTTAGGGATGTTGTAGCGTTTCTCATGTCCTGCAAACGTCTCCTCCGTTTAGCTTGTGGGTAGGACGTTTGCATGAATTTCCCTTTTAGATGGCTCTGCTATTGCCCTCTAATTCCAGCAGATTCTTGATTCCATAAATTCCTTGTTTGCCAGTCGGGTTATGCAAGCGTCCCTTAGCTGCCGCACAATGCACCGAAAGGAGACGTTTGCCGTCTCTCAACTCCTGTACGGCTCGTCTGCATGTCTATTTGCGGAAAGGTTATACCTGTTTGCTTTTTCTTTTTACAAGTAGGTTTTTGTTTCTTCTTAAAGGTCGCTCTTCTGGTCTTATCCGGTTTGTTTTCTAAAAGAAGGTGATTGACGACGCTACTTAGACAGCTATCTTCAGACAGCAAGGTGCTGGGTGGAGGCAAATAGTGAGCGAAAGAAAACCTATCGGAGTTGGGAGACAACGCTCTTGTTTCAACAATCAGTGCAGTTTAAACCACTTTGGCTGTAAACATTCTGCCTTTTTGACCCTTTCTGTTTACCGTTATTTGTCCCCTCTTCCCAACCTTACTATAGCAACATCCTGGTTCGGGAAGATAAGCAGGTAAGAAAAATGAATATCATTCTGAGCGCTGCTACCCTGAACAGACTGAATTCGCAAAACCTTGAAGAATCCTATTAATATAAGCAACAAGCCTCAGACATGCTATTTATCCTCCTCGTTTAATGCCCATTGCAGTCCTTTAATAAATGTAGGCAACTGCGTATCCATGTGATCAAGGTTAGAAAAAATATCTGTCTTGTAATTCACGGAACGGGATTGCTTAATGGAAACTAAGTTGGATAATTGGTTAGTCAGATCAGCAAGCTTCATAATACTTGAATCACTTTCGCTTTCCTCATCTTCAAGCCCTCCATAAGTGATATATAGGTTTACTTTCTTCGCATTGCCTTCCACGTCTGAAGCTGCCTTTAGCTGGTCGAGCATCCAATAGTTGTTGTAGTGAATAGACGGGCTCGCAGCAATATAACTATTGAACCGGTTGTCCTTTCCGGACAAATGTTGGAGAAAAGCATAGGTAGTAAAATATCCGCCTAAAGAGTGGCCCATGAGTACTCTTTTTGAAGTATCCGTTCTGTAATCTTTATCAATTTTTGGGACCAGTTCGTTATCTATGAATGATAAAAACTTGTCTGCCCCTCCGCTAAGCTCCATTTCATACTCAGGGATCGCGGTCGGATATGTATCGTCCCTCGTTCTTAAAGAGTCCATTGCAGAAAAGTCTTTATATCCCACGCCCACTAAAATCACAGACGGTGTTAAACCGAGATCTGAATATTTATTCAGAGTGGTAGCAACAATATCGAAATATAAGTTCGCATCTAAAAGGTATATTACAGGATACTTTGCTGAATCTTCCTTTTTATAATTGTTCGGTAAATTCACAGAAACCGTAAATGTGTCTCCAACGGCTTCGGAATACATCGGAAACGTATTTCCCTGATCTGTTTTATGCTGTGCCTGTCCTCGGCTGGCTCTTTCCCCACAAGCCATGGTCATAACGGGCAACACAATAAGCAATAAAATTTTTTTCATTATTGGTTTATTCTCTTTTAGAAAAGTGTGAAACGAACTTTATTCGAATGGTAAATTTCTCCAAATTCCAGAGGAATAGTTCTTTACAAAGCCCAATAAGGAGTTAAAATACAAAACATATGAGATGCTTAATGCCGTTTCTTCCATTGGGCGAAGGCTTTGACTTCAAGGCAATATTAAGATTGCTCACTGCTGCAACGTAGTGCAAACACTACTCTGAACTGTGGCGCGAAGAACCTCACGTAATACAGCCACTCGTAGAACGCGGGTTCCCTCACATCAGCTTCAATAAATTCTTAAAACAACACTCCGGTTCGGGATGACAAGCACTGCCTCTGAAATACCAATAAACGATTTCCAACTCCTCCACTCCTCCAACGATTTCCAACCTTTCCCACAACTTTCTACTTTTGTCTCTTCAATTCTCTGTTTTACATGAAGAAAATAATTTGGTTGATAGTATCCCTTTTGCTGTTGCAAGTCTTTAGCAGCTGTACCAGTCAGGAAAGCAAGGGCAAGGCCATAGCGCTCGGCTTTAAGTTTCCGGTGGGGACTGAATATGTCTATTATATCTATAGCAATCAGTCCATAGACCAGCAAATGGCGGGTATGAACTCGAAAATTGAGCAGCGGATGGAATTGCAGAGTACGTACAATGTAACCAGCGCCGAGGGACAGAACAGAAAGCTTAACATTAACTACGACCGCTTTTATATCAAGTCGTCCAGCAATGGAATGAATGTAGAATATGACAGCAGAGACCCCAGCAAGCAGCCCGAAGAACTGCAAAGCGTCGGGAAGATCGTAAATCATCCGTTTAGCATAACCGTGAACAGCAAAGGAGAAATAACGGATGTGCAGGCTAATATAGACTCCACAAACGGTGGATCAGCGGGGCAATTTAGCGATAGCAGCATCCGCCAGATGATGGAACAATCGCTGAACGTCTATCCCGCAGCACCTGTAAAACCCGGCGATATCTGGCAGCGCAGCTACACTACCAACGTGGGCTTTATGGATATTCAGCTACACAGCACTTATAAACTTGTATCTGCAAACGACAGCGTGGCACATATAGAAGTAAACTCAACAGTAAAGAGCATCCCATCCAAAAACCCGCAAATGAAGGACATGCACCTGGAAATGACAGGCACGCAGACGGGAGCGATGGATATAGATATAAAAACGGGATTGATAAAAGACAGTCAGTTTAAGCAGGATATTTCCGGCAAAATGAAAATACCAGGCAGTGAGATACCAATGACGCTGAAATCGGACACGCGTATAGTAGGCAAAATGAGATAAGATCGATATAAACAAAAAATCCCAGACCACTGTCCGACAGCGCCTGGAATCTTTCTTCTGGTGGTATTAAACCATCAATTGCACTAAGTATTGTTCAACTATTGTGCCAGAAAATGCATCAGATGGTCTTTTTGCCCTTAATTGGAGGGTTCTGCCGGCATTAAAACAAGGTCTTCTTCCCGGTTGTTGTTCCACTCTAAAATAAAGTTGTTCCTTCCCGTTCCTATCATGATGGAAAAGAACTTTTGCTGCACTAACTCAAGCATAGACAGGAAGGTAAATATGGCATGTATCCTGTTTTGAGCCTGAGAAAAGATCGTTTCGAAAGCCACACGCGACTGGTGTTTTACATAGTTGAGCAAAAACTCCCGCTGCCCTTCCATCGTATAATTATACTTGACTACTACGTGCTGTGGCTTGTTGTTCCGCTCCTGGAATTTTTTCATCACTTTCTCAAAAGACTGCATCAGCTTAAACATGGTTACCGTCTGAATTTCTGTCCCTTCAGAATATTCCTCGCTTAGTTCATTGAGTTCTCCACGGATATTGCCGCGCTTTTGCTGGAGCAACCGGTCAGCTTCCATTAAAGCCATTTCAGCAGCCGCCTCTTTAAACCTCTTATACTCAAGGATCTTATCTACCAGCTCCTGGCGCGGGTCAATTTCATTTCCCAGCGCATCCAGTTCCTTTCTTGGCAGCAGCATCTTTGCTTTGATGCGCATCAGCGTAGAAATGAACAGGATAAACTCACTTGCCAGTTCGATGTTCAGCGTCTCCAGATGATGGATGTATGTGAGAAAATCTTTGGTAAGCGTATGAATCGGAATATTATAAATATCCAGCTCGTCCCTTTCTATAAAGAAGAGAAGCAGATCGAAAGGACCTTCAAACTGTGGCAGCTTTATTTGATAAGTTGCGGACATTAACGCTTTTTCAAATTCAAAAAATGTGTAGTAAAAAACCGAAACTACGTTTTATTTCGCGGATGTCAAATGCTAAAAATTGTAAAGAAACCCTACAGTCAGCACCTGCTTCAACTGCCACCAACCAAGGCCTTCCCCCGGTTCATTTTTCGCCACTTCCAACCCTGTAGTTGCATCAGTATAGGTTTTGCTGTAAGGGATATCGTTGTCGTAGATAAAGGTAGCTGCAAGAGTAAGGCTTAAATATTTTGACATCTTATAAGAGAAGAAGTTGTCCCACAGAATGTCAATATTGCCGGGATTATCCTTTTTCACAACAACGCCAAGCGAATCCTTTTTGTCTTTTGCCAGATAATTGGAATACAGATCGAGTCTCGTGCGGAAAAGGATCTTCTTATTGATCTCCGTCTCATACCTGCCGGTAAAGTAAGCGCCGAGCTCGAAACGGGAGGTCTTATTGTACCCGATGCCGAAGGCCCCCTCCGGCCTCATGGAAGTATAAAAACGATCAGCAACCGTGACCCTTGCTGCCAAAGGAGAAAGGAACAGACTTAGATGGCTGCCGCCTCTGTACTCGAGACCAATAGCGCCGGTAAAATAGCCGGGAGAAAGGAACTCGGAAGTAGAAATGGAATCCCAGTTGGGAATGCTGTAGTCATAGCCCTTGGTAAACTGGCTCTTGAAGTTGAAGAGGCCGGACAAAAAGTAATGCTTGCTGCCGTCGAGCTGCACGCCGTATTTAGAGGTAAAGTCTATCCGGTCATCAATCTTCCGAGGAACAAAATTGTTGGAATAGCCATAGAAC
>DATJDP010000070.1:0-2373 GCA_035497355.1 Flavipsychrobacter sp. | reverse complement strand
ACTGTCCAGAAACATCAGTTCCTGCAGGTCTAGTTGCAGGCTGTCAATGGGCTGATGGATGATTTTTGCTGTAATGGTGTTTACGCCATGAATACTCTGCGTAGCCGTATCAAACGAAACAGACAAGCTATAATGCTGTACATCCCACCAATATCTTCCCCTGCCGTTGCTGCCGCGCAGAGTATCCTGTCTGTTAAAAGCAAATGTGGTGCTTGCTGACAGCAAGCACCACATCAAAATTGTTATAAAAGTAAGTCTCATCACTATAGCTTTTAAAAGCGTTTAGTGCTGATGGTCGTGACCTTCATGGTTTTCACTGCCTGCTTTTTTCGGTGCATCTTTCTCCACCCTTATTGGTAAAGCTTCAGCATTCATCATATTAATATCGAATATCAATACTGAGCCTGCCGGAATTTGAGGAGATGGACTACGCTCACCATAGGCAAGGCCAGACGGAATGTAAAGCGTTCCTTGTGTTCCTTTCTTGAAATAAGTCAGTCCTTCGTCCCAGCCTTTGATCACATGTCCCTGACCAAGTATGAACTGGAAGGGCTGCATGTGCTGAAACTTTGGATCAATATTAGAGTCAAACACATTACCATCTAAGGTTTTGCCTGTATAGTTCACCGTTACTTGATCACCCACTTTTGCTGTCTCTCCACTTCCCGGAATGGCTATCGTATAATATAGTCCTGAAGGTGTTTTCTTCGGCTGGATCTTATTCTTTTTAAAGTAATCCTGCAGCAGAGAATCGTCCACTGTTACCTGGCGTACAGATTTTTCTTCTGCTTCTTTCTTCATTTGGTCCTGAGACTTCACAGACACGAGCGTTACCTCATAGTCTATCATATCGCCTTCCTTCATCCACGGCAGAAGCTGCGCTCCTGCTTTTTTCAGTGAATCGATAGACACACGAAACACTGCGCTGTCACCAGGGGTCATCATCATAAAACCTTCTACCAGATCACCCTTAAATGCAGGTGCCGCGATCTGAAAAGGAACCGGCTGATTGTTGTTCAGCTTACGGGAGTTGAACAGGCTGCTATCGCCGATGTGTGTATTGATGTGCATCTCCACTTGGTCTCCAAGCTTCGGATGCATATCGCCCGGTGCATCAGTGATAATCTTGTACACCAGTCCGTTCGGAGTTACCTGATAACCCTTAGGAACGGCAACAATTTCCCGCTTGCCGTTGTCGTCTTTGATCTTAGTGACGCCGGCTTCGCTTTTAATCTTGCTGTTCTCGGTCTTTATTTTCACTTCACCGTTTTTCACTTTCGTTTTCGTCTGCGCGAATGATAAAGTGGTTGCTGTCAATGCAGCTATTAAAAGCACTTGTTTTTTCATCAGAAAATGTTTTCTTTTTTAATGTTTATTGAACAGGAGGTTGACCGCCACCCATTTGCGGCTGTTGTGCCTGCGGTGCGTTTTCAATTTTTAATACTTCAATATCGAATGCAAGGATTGCGTCCTGAGGAATAGCAGGCGAAGGACTTTGCTGTCCGTAAGCCATACCTGAAGGGATGAAAAGCTTAGCTTTTGTACCTTTCTTCAATACAGATACACCAATATCCCAGCCTTGTATCACTGCGCCTCTGCCTACTTCAAAAGTAAATGGCTCAGCATGCCCCATAGCAGGGTCTACATTAGAGTCAAATATTTTCCCGTCAAGAGTGCTGCCTGTATATTTTACAGTTACAGCCTGACCTGGTTGCGGAGTTGGTCCGGTTCCTTCCTTTTCAATAATGTAATAAACGCCTTCCGGAGTCTTTGATGGATGAAGGTTATTCTTCGTAAAGTAGTCCTGAAGGATTTGCTCGTCCTTTGTCTTTTGCTCAGTTGCATGTTTTTCCTGCTCCTGTTGCATCTGCTGCTGCGATTTCACGGCAACCATAGTCACGTTATACTCTATAAAGTGACCGGATTTCATGAACTCAGGTATCTGGCCCCCTGATTGTTTTTTCAGCGAGTCAACCGACATCCTGATAATGGCACTGTCGCCTGCAGAAAGCTTAGTCAAAGCCTCTACAAAGTCGCCCTTATAAGCAGGAGCGGGCAAAGGCACCTCCATCGGCTTGTTGTTGTTCATTTGCCTTGAGTCGAATAATGTAGAGTCTTTGCCATCATCGCCTTTATACACAGCTTTCATGTGCATTTCGACATAGTCGCCGATATTGGCAGTTGGTCCTTTTTCGTCTTTTACTATTTTGTATTGAATTCCATGTTCGGTTTTCTGAAATCCGCCATCTGATTTACAGGCGTTCAGAGTTAAAACAAATGCGCCCAGGAGCGCGAACGGTACGATACGTTTTATCATGTTTAAAAATTATCAGGGGTGAATATCGGACAAAATTTGCTTAAATAATGCTACTG
>DATJDP010000069.1:0-6261 GCA_035497355.1 Flavipsychrobacter sp. | reverse complement strand
TGACCACCGATGGCAAACGCAATGAGATAATCAATGGCAACTGCGACTGGGTATATGAAGAGGAATTTGAGTTTACAAAAGCCTATGAATGGGCACCAGATAGCAAGCATCTGGCTTTTTACCGATTTGATGAGCGGCAGGTACCTGAATATACAATGACCGTTTACGACAGCCTATATCCGACGCCGTATAAGTATAAATATCCGAAAGCGGGAGAGCCAAACTCTATCATTGAGATTAAAATATATGATATAGCCAGCAAACAAACGTTAGACGCTGATCTGGGCAGTGAGAAAGATCAGTACATACCGAGAATCAAATGGACTAACAATCCTTCCAGACTCTGTATATATAGAATGAATCGTCACCAGAATAAGCTGGAACTATTGCTTGCCAAAGCAAATACCGGTGCAACTAAGCTCATCTATGAGGAAGAGAACCCTTATTACATTGAAATTAATGACAACCTTCAGTTTCTGCCCGATAATGAATCGTTTATTTTCAATAGTGAGAGGAGCGGCTATAATCATTTTTACCGCTGGAACTGGAAAACAAAAAAGCTTACTCCGCTGACCAAAGGAGATTACGACATTGACCAGCTAATAGGGATAGATACCGTAGCCAGGGTGCTGTATTACACTGCCGCCGAAGGTTCTCCGCTCGAAAGAAAGCTTTATGCTGTAGACTGGACTGGCAGAAATAAGAAGGTGTTGACCACTGCGGAGGGTACACATGCCATTACGCCGATCAATGGTTATAAGTACTTTATTGATAAGTACTCGAGACTGGATATGCCGCCTGTATATTTCCTTTGCGACATAGACGGCAACATTATCCGCACGTTGGAAGACAATCATCAGTTGACGGCCACACTCAAAAACTACTCGCTTGGCAAAATAAAGTTCATGGAAGTGCCCGGAGACAGCGGCGTGATGCTAAACGCGTGGATGATAACACCGCCGGATTTCGATAAAAGCAGGAAATATCCGGTACTGATGTATCAATACAGCGGCCCCGGATCTCAGCAGGTAGCAGACCGCTTCCCCGTGGGCGATTATTTCTGGCATCAGATGCTGGCAGAAAAGGGATATATCGTGTTTTGTGTTGATCCTACCGGCACTGGCTTCAGAGGAGAGCACTTCAAAAAGAAAACATACCTGCAACTCGGTAATCTTGAAAGCAATGATCAGATCGCAGTAGCAAAATACCTGGGCACCTTGCCTTATGTAGACAATAAAAGAATCGGTATCTGGGGTTGGAGCTATGGAGGCTTTATGAGCAGTACCTGCATTTTCAAGGGCAGCGAAGTATTTAAATCTGCTATAGCCATTGCTCCGGTTACCAACTGGCGCTTTTACGACAATATCTATACAGAAAGATATATGCGCACACCTCAGGAAAACCCTGAAGGCTATGACAATAACGCTCCTGAGAAGATGGCAAGTAAGCTAAAAGGAAAATTCTTAGTGATACACGGAACAGGTGATGATAATGTGCATTTCCAGAATCAGGTAATGCTGGTCAATGCTTTAATAAAGGCAAATAAGGAGTTTGACAGCGAGTATTATCCCAACCGTACACATGGTATCTCCGGCGGTAATACGCGCTACCATCTTTACAGAAGAATGACCGACTTTATCCTTAATAACTTATAGTGCCTGAATGACAAGACTCGAACTTGCAATTATTAAATCACCTCCCTTTCGTAGTTTCGTCAACTTCACGAAAGGCATTTATCCTGCAGGTTTTGAAGGATTGTCACTATATGAGGTAGGCGGTTTTTTTTTCAGGGAGGTTCAGAACTATAAGCTCAACGAGCGTAGTGCTGCTGTGACATACAACTTTCTGATGGCCATACCGCCTACCTTGCTGTTCCTGTTTTCTTTATTGCCTTATCTGCCGTTGGGAGACGTACAAAGAACCATTACGGACACCATTATTCAGGTAATGCCACGTACGGCGCTAAGAGGCAGCCTGATCCATTTCATTGATGATTTTCTTAATAACCAAAGACGCGACGTGCTCTCCTTTGGTATCCTGCTTACCTTATTTTTCTCATCCAATGGGATGATGGGGTTGATGAGCAGCTTCGACCGGACACTGCCGGTCTATGTAAAACGCACTAAGCTAAAAAGACGGTGGACCTCCATCAAGCTGACCATCATGCTCCTCTGCGTCGCTATCATTTCACTTGGCGTATTGATCCTTCAAACCAGCGCCGTAAACGGTTTATTGCTCGAGATTTTCAATAGTATCATTGCAGTAAAGCTATTGAGCCTGTTTATCGTACTAATGATTATTTTTTGCTCTATTTCCATCATCTACACATACGGTCCGTCCCTTACGAACCGCTTTCATTTTGTTTCTCCCGGCTCTGTATTTGCAACCATTATGAATGGCATCACTACAACCGTATTCTTTTTCCTGGCGAATAACTTTATTCATTATAACCAGGTGTATGGTCCTATCGGAACCATTATCGCTTTCATGGTCTGGATGTGGTTGAATACGCTGGCTATTCTACTTGGTTACGAACTGAACGTTAGTATTCTGCTCGCTAAAAATGCCAAACAGGAGGAGATGGGAAAAAGTGGTAAGTCATAAGTTTTGAGTTGTAAGTCATACTGATCAACCAATCAACAATGAGTGTTACAAAGTTGTTTTCCTGTTGTCGATAAATCTGATCTGCTTTCTGCTGTTGGCGGGAAATTGCATTTGCTGGATAGAAGCTGAGGAGTGGAACTGAAGCATTGGTGCAACGCGAAGCTTTGATTGTAGCAGCGGGCGAAGTTTGTATTCGCAATCATCGACCGGTAGCAGGGTATGCAGGTGTATTTTCAATTCGTCAGTATCAATTTCATTGGTGAAGACTTCCACCACATATTCTTTAATGAAGGGAATACTGTTCAATATTTCAAAAAGGGCAGGGGGGTAAAGCGTAGTGCCTTTGTATTTAATCATCTGTTGCTTTCTGCCTAATACAGGACTTAATCTTCTGGTTTTTCTTCCGCAGCTGCATGCCGATTGGTAATAGCAACAAATATCCCCGGTGCGGTAACGCAAGAGTGGCATTCCTTCCACGCCCAGTGTTGTTATAGTCACTTCTCCATATTCTCCTTCGCCCAGTTGGTTTCCCTCTTCGTCCAGTATTTCAAACAAGATAAGATCGGGCTGATGATGTCCTCCTGCGCCAGCTTCACATTCCGTAAATGCTGTCTGCATTTCAGTGGAGGCATAGGTGCTGAAAAGCCGGATATCCCAGTCGTCGGTAATTTTTTTGCCCAAAGCGTTTAGTTCAAAGTCAGCGTTCTGGAGGCTTTCACCAATGCAGATTGCTTTTTCTACCGGCGTGGACTTGAGGTTTATCCTTTGTTCTTTCGCACATTCAATCATCTTTAATAAGAAAGACGGTACAGCCACAAGGCTGTTAGCCTGTAGTCGTAAGATGGTTTCCCATTGCATGGAGGGCAGGCCAGCGCCGGTACGCACAGTGGCAGCGCCCAGTTCCTGAATGCCCATATAGTACGCCATTCCTGCCATGAACTGGCGGTCGAGCGTCAGCATTAACTGATAGATATCTTGCGGCTTCCCTTTTGCGCAGAGGAAAGACTGGTGTTCATTGTAAGCAAGACGGCGAAGGTCGCTTTGTGTCAACGCAATAGTTACGGGGTTGCCCAGAGTGCCGGAGGTGGCTGTGTATTCCTTTATTTCGCGGCTCTCTACGCAGAGAAACTCCCAGTTGTGCTGCTGAATATCCGTTTTGCTGGTTGTGGGCAGGAAGGCTAGGTCTTCAATCCGTTTGATGTTAGAAATGTTGATGCGATGCTCTCTGAATATCTTTTGATAGAAGCTGGAGCGGTTTTGCAGATAGGAAAGTAATTCTGTCAGGGCGTTGAGCTGCCATTCGTTTTGCACAGCAACGGATTCGCGGGCAAGTGCGGGATTGAATTGCATAGTGTCAAAAGTAAATACTAATAGGAAGTGTGCAAAGCCGCTGAAGGTTGGGCTGCCTAAAAGCTTGATACCTTGTTCTCTTCCTTTTGAAAAAGATGGAAAATCTTAAGATTGTCGATACCCAGGTTCTGATATATAATATCGTTCCATTTTTTCATTCCTTTCTCCATTGTTCCATGCTGTACCTCAGGAAAGTATTTCTTATCAAGTTCCTGTATATGGCTTTTGCTCTCGTCATACAGAGTCTGAATCGTTGCAATACTGCGGTCTGATCGGTTGATCTTCTTTTCTAATTTTCTTCTTTCTATTTCCACCAGATCGAAATAAATATTCATAAAGCAATAAGCAGGCGTGTCGAGCGAAAGAAAATAATAGCTTTTGATAGGATCGAACACAGTTGCAGTCACTACCTGTGTGCTGTCTTTGTACCGGTTAATATCCAGAAATAGCTGTACGCAGAGATGATACTGCCGGGACAGAGGGGCGGGACTTGCCGCCAAAGCTTTTTTTTCATCAGGCCTAAGTCTGTAAATAGCTCGTTTGTCCGCATTCCATAGCTCATAATGGCATTCTACTTGATGATCTTTGGGCTGACGCTTTTCTATGCCAAGCGTTTTGTCGCTATAAAAAAAACTATCATTTTCCTTTCGTGCCTCATTCGTTTTAAGCTCATGGTTATGCTCCCAGAAATAGCTGTTGTAAGGAAAGGCCGATATTTGCACGTAATCATTCCACTTGGTCTCGGTAAAGTCAAACCTCGGTGTCAGGAATGTATCATCATAATTATAGCAATAAAGCACAGCCTTTGTTGACACCTTTAGCACCGAATCCAAAAAAATGGTGTTGAGACGGGATTTTAGTTGCTTATAGGTGATTTGATAGCTAAAGTTCAGATAGTTAAACACCTGATGCCTATTGATGTCAGTGAAAGATTTGGTAATATCCAGGTTTACATTCAAAAAGCTATCGCATGCAAATGGGCGGAAAGGATAGGCTTTTGCATGATTACACTTAAAATCGATCTTCTCTAGCAGGTTTCGGGAGACGTTTAGGAAGATCTTTGCTTTAAAATAGGCACCAGACGTGTCTTTAGGAATGCAGGAAATTACATAGACAGAGTCGGACTGCTCGTTCTTAAACTTTTTATCGAGGTACAGGTAATACGCCTTTCTGAGCCGGCGTCGCGATAGTTGCAAAGGCTGAATCGGAGCAGAACCATCCTTTTCAAACAATTGTAAAGCCAGTATGGCCCGCGTCGCATCAGTAGACTGGAAGCTAAGACCATCTAGCGATTGCGCCGCAATTCTGCTGTTTTTTAGTGTTAGCCCTGTTAGGTCATAACCAGCAATCTTACCATTGTAAAAGCCTTCTACCAGTTCTGTTTGTTTTTCTTCAAAGGAAGTTTTGAGGTTGTAATACACTTTTGAAGACGCCCTGTACTTATTCTTCTCTTTGCGAAGCTGTTCTATCAGATCAGCCAGATAGTCGCTTGCTTCCGGTTTTACCACTACTTCGTCTAACAATTGCTCGTTTTCGCGGAGGAGAACATTATAATGCAGGTTTCCTTCCTGCAACGGTATATGGTAATTATGGTATCCAATAAAGCTTACCATCACAGAGTCCTGTGCGCTCTTTATCCTTAATTTGAAGAACCCGTCGTCGTTACTGATTGTTCCTTCCTTTAAGGAGATGTTGGAGACGTTTGCATAGGCAATTGGCCTACCTGTGGCTTTGTCCAATACCCGTCCGGAAATGTAAACAGTGAGGTCTGGACCGGACACCTGTGCCAGCAAACAACAAGGAATAAGTACCAGCAAAAAGAGGGGAACCCATTTCATCCCGTTTCCATTGTCCTATAAAAATAGCTTATACAATGTAATCTTATCGTAATAAAACCTGTTTCCATTTTTCAAGCTCCTGTTATATCTTTGCACATGGCTGCAAAATCTAAGTTCTACGGCGAGGGACTTACATTCGATGATGTATTACTTGTTCCTGCCTATTCTGAGGTCCTTCCGCGCGAAGTAAATCTTTCCACCCAACTTACAAAAGACATAAAGCTTAATATTCCCATGGTTTCCGCTGCAATGGATACCGTCACGGAAACGCGTCTGGCTATTGCCCTGGCTCGTGAGGGCGGTATTGGTATCCTGCACAAAAACATGAGCATCGAGCGTCAGGCCGAGCAGGTGAGGAAGGTAAAGCGCTCTGAAAGCGGGCTGATTGTTGATCCTATTACGCTTTCTCCCGAGGCAAGTGTTGGCGATGCGGTACAGGTGATGAGAGAAAACAGGATAGGTGGCATCC
>DATJDP010000068.1:0-11108 GCA_035497355.1 Flavipsychrobacter sp. | reverse complement strand
CGCTCGCTCCCCAGCGTCCAGATTTGCATAACGCACCGCCAGCACATGTTCTCCGGCAGCTAAAGCTGGCACGATAACAGGCCAGCCCTTTGGGTCGTAATAATTAATTGTTTTTTTACTTCCAATCTCTCCAAACGATTCGACTTTTTTACCATCAACATAAATTTCCGAGGCGCCATATTGTTCGATTCCCAGGGCCATTGAAACGTCTGCAAGAGAAGTATCTATACTGAAATTCAGCCGCAGCCATACAACTTTCTTCAAGGAATCCTTTTTTATATAAAGCGTGTTAGCAACACTGCTCCAACCTTCATCGTTGTAATTGGAAAGAGAGTAAACGAGCGAGTCTCCCCGCTTTAATTTCCACCCGTTTTCAAAACGATAGCTTAAACTGTCTTTAGTAAGATGAATGACATCCGGCTGTGCGGAGCTGGTAAATGAGAGCAGTAAGAGGCAGAGTACCAATACATTTTTCATCGGTGAAGATTGTACCTGCTGAAAATAGTTAAAAAACATTGATTCAAATACTGTCTTCAACAGTATTTATGAGATTGGTTCTAATCTGTAGCAGTTGTCATCCTGAAACAGGGGCACCGGAAAACTACCTGTTCTTTCCTGACAGCATGGGTACAAAAACAAAGTCTCCCAGTTCCTCTTCGTGAACCTTGCCATCTTTGTCTTTTGTAATGCGCATCATTTTCTGTCCGTTGTCGTCACCTACAGGAATGACGGCAATGCCGCCTGGTTTCAACTGCTCAATCAGTTTGGGAGGAATGTAAGGAGCCGCAGCGGTGACTATCACTTTATCGAAAGGAGCGAAAGATGCTAAACCCTCATAACCATCTCCGTAAAAACGTTTGATATTGGGGTAGTTTTTTAAAAAGAAAAACTGGCCTACAAAATCGTAGAGTGCTCTTTGTCTTTCTATGCTGTAAACCATTGCTCCCAACTCCGCCAGCACACAAGCCTGATAGGCACTGCCGGTACCAATTTCGAGGATCTTGTCAAACTTTTTAACGTCGAGCAGCTGTGTCTGGTAAGCCACAGTGTAAGGCTGCGAAATAGTTTGATTGGCGGTGATTGGGAAAGCCCGGTCCTCGTAGGAGATATGCTCAAAGGCGGGATCTAAAAAATAGTGACGCGGAATGGCTTCAATCGCTGCCAGCACGCGTTCATTGTTTATACCCTTGTCGCGTAGTCCTTGTACCAATTGCTTTCTAAGCCCTTTGTGCAGGTAATTATCTTCTCTCGGCTTGCTGTGCAGCATAAAGCAAAGTTAGTGTAGGGGTAGATCAAATAAAAGTTGGAGTTACTGAATCCTGTTTGTAAACTATAGGGGGCTGAGCGCCAGTCAGCTAGCGACGGCCCAGATTTACAACAAGACCTAAACCTGCGCCACCATTAGGTGCAGCAACGGGTTGAAGACGTAGGGAAATATCTTTGGATACGTCAAAGTTTCGGAGGTGGGCGAATACTACCGCGTCAATTACCTGCAGGGTATAGCCAACAGCAGTGAAGAGGAGTGTCATATCGAGGTAGCGCTTGTAGCCATCCTGCAGTTGCTGTAACGCCGCCTGATCATAAATGCCGCTAAACTCATTCGGTTTATTTTCGAGAGTTGCGATATATGCTTTGCGGTATTTCTGGTATTTATTATTGTTGGATATAGTAAAATAGACAGCAGCAGCGGCACCCACATAGATAACAGGAATTTTCCAGTATTGCTTATTATACAGTTGGCCAGCACCAGGTAGGATAGCGGAGTAGAGTCCTGCCTTTTTTGGGTTCGGTTGCCAGGGCTGTGGCTTGTACACTTCGCCTGCTGCATCGTTTGGCAGGCTTTTAATTTGGTTGTCTACGGCCTCTGCAGAATCTGGTATTACCTGCTTGAGCGAAGTATCGGGAACTGCCTGAGCAAACGACGCTTGAGCAACGAAGGATAAAACCGCAACAAATAATACACGCAGTACCAAGGTTTCAACAAATTGATGAACAAAAGTAAATAAAAGGATGGAGCGAAATCCGACAATGTCTCCTTTCCACTATTGCTACATCCGACATGATGAATAGCCATTACCATACTTTTAGCTATTCACCATTTAGCTATTCAGATGCAAAAAAAGGCCTTAGTCTTTAAACTAAGGCCACAAATATTACGGCTCCCGAAAAACCCTGTAATTATTTTATGTTCGCACCCATGCTTACATGGGATTGCTGTTTGATCATATCATTTACAATGTTAACCGTCTCGGCGAGATAAACGTCCTTTTTTAGTCCTTTTATCCATTCTTTATTCTTGCTAACGCTGGTTGTATCCCTGTTGATTTTTGCAAGGTCGTCCTTCACATTCTCAACATCCAGTTGTGTGCTCTTCTTTTCAATCTCTTCCATCTTCTTTGAAGTTGCATTTGCTTCGTCCAATACCTTCTTGTAAGCCACTTCATTTAGCGGATATACGTTGTTCTTTTCTCTTGCACTGATCTTTGCGGCACTTTCTTTAATAAGGCTGAAAGAGGGGTTGGCTGCAATACGTTTATTGCTCAATGCCCTCAGCTGGTCAATATTGGTACCTGTGTAAACAGGCTTATAGTCAGCCGCAGGGATCTCATCCCATTTCAACGCTGCCTTGTCCTTACGCTCACCTAATTCAATTCCGGAATACGGATCTGGCAGAACAATATCGGGAGTCACACCTTTCAACTGAGTAGAGCCGCCATTGATACGGTAGAATTTCTGAACCGTGATCTTCAATGCACCGATGCCACCGTCCATAACACTACCGTCATCAAGACCTGCAAGTGCCAGCGGATTACTGCGGTTTAGCATTTCATCCAAAGAAAGCAGTCTCTGTACCGTTCCTTTTCCGAAGGTAGTAGAGCCTACAATTACCGCACGCTTATAATCCTGCATAGCAGCAGCCATGATTTCCGAGGCAGAGGCGCTGCCCTGGTTTACCATTATGGCCATCGGTCCATCGTACAACACAGCGCCGTTATCCCGGTCTTTCAGCTTTTCAGCAACAGCGCCGCTTGTTTTCACCTGTACCATTGGGCCGGAGGGAACGAACAGCCCTGCCATGTCCACTACATCGTTCAAAGAACCGCCTCCGTTGTTTCTAAGGTCAAGGATAATGCCGTCTACACCGGCTTTTTTCAGCTTGTCAACCTCGATAGCTACATCTTCAGCGCAACGGCGACCGTTTACATGATTGAAATCGGCATAGAACTCAGGCAGATAAATGTAACCGATAGTGCCATTTTTGCCGGGTATAATAGCAGATTTCGCGAATGTCTCTTCAAGCAGTACCTCGCCTCTGACGATAGGGATCACTTTAACAGAACCATCCACTCGTCTTACTGTTAAGCGCACTTCGGTTCCTTTTTTACCACGGATGAGCTCTACTGCGTCATCAATATCATAGCCCTGAATATCTACAGGCTCAGCTTTCGCCTGACCTACTTTTATGATCTCATCGCCTGCTTTCAGATCTCCCTGCTTCCAGGAAGGACTTCCGGTGATGATAGCAACGATCTTTATTTTTCCGTCTTCTTCTTTTAGCTGAGCCCCGATACCGCTAAAGCTGCCACTCATTGCGTCGTCGAAACGCTGTTTGTCTTTAGGTGGGAAATAATCAGTATGCGGATCTTCGCTGTTCGTAATGCTGTTCATATAGATAGCAAAACGTTCATTGTCGTCAATTTTCCTCAGACGTTTGAAATAATTATCCTGGTTTTTCAATACGCCTTCGCGTGCTTCTTTTTCCAGTTCGGTGTCTGTTTTTGCCGCGAGTTTTTTGTCGCCGTCCTTATTTGCTTTCGCCTTTTCGCGGTCTGACTTCAAATCTACATACTTTGCCAGTACACGGTATTTCAGATAGTCATACCAGCGTTCGCGTGCTTCTTTGTCGCTTGACGCGTAGGACAGCCTTTCACCGTTCAACTGAATAGAATCATTGCCGGTGAACGTAAAAGGAGTACTTAATATTTCTTTGTAATACTTTTCTGCATCGTTGATGCGGGTATTAAATATAGTGTTCAGTGTGTCGAAAAATTCAACCGAACCGCCATTGATCTCATCATCCAGCTTGTACTCATACTGGCCCAGACGAGCCATATCGGCCGCTGTAAAAAACTTCTTGTCATAATCAAGATTGTCCAGAATTTTGTGGAACACTCTGTAGGAGAAACTATCATCAACAGCCCTGGGGGAAAAATGGGCCTGACGGATAGCTTTCATTACGGTCTCTAAAACGATCTGCTGTCTCTTATCCGCGTCGCTGGAGTCAGAGCCACTGTACTTAAATGAGAAGAACGTGGCAAGCGCACCGAGCACCAACAACGGTATAAGAATCTTGTTCTTCATGAAACGCAACATAAACTTGTAGTTAAATAATGTGGTGTAACAAATGTATAGTATTTGCTGTTAATAAACTGCTAATCAAATCGTGCCGCGAGAGGGGAGCCAGCGGGGGATTTGAGGTTTTAGGGGTAGGGAGAAAATGGGTGATTTCTCCTCTGTTTAATGAAGTACAAACACGATAGGCAAAACAAAATATACCTTTACCGCCTTACCATTTTGTTTTCCCGGTTTCCATTTAGGCATGCCGTTAATTACTCTCAAGGCCTCCTGATCGCAACCGCTTCCGATCCCTCTTACTACACGAGCGTTGGTTATGCTCCCGTCTTCATTCACCACAAATTCTACACTCACCTTTCCTTGTATGTTGTTGTCTTTTGCTGCTTCAGGATAGCGGAGATGTGTGCTCAGGTATTCGTTCAGTTCGTCAAATTGCGGCATTTGTTCAACATAGCGGATAGGTTTTGAATCAGGTGACTCTACCGGCGAAGGGGACAGAATAACCTTGCTGAAACCTCCCGAATTTCCTGATGCAATATCGCCCGATGTGTTAGTTCCCGGAACTCCTGCCGGTGCTTCCTCCGGTTCTGCCTTCAACACCGGTTTTAGGTCAATCACTGCGTTGTCGGCTACAACCTTTAACTGAAGGGTATTGGACGGGACTTTGACTACGGCGGTGGCAGGTGGCGGCAAGACTATCGGCTTTGGTAAGACCGGCACTTCCGTTTGCACATTTACCAGCTGGATAGGGGTAGCACTGATTGGTAAGGCATGGTTAGCTGATCCGGCTCTCCGCATAGAGAGCAACACCAGTACACTGCAAAGCATCATTATGAACAGGAGCGCCTTCTGCAACCTCCTTGTATAATTCTTACGTAGCTCATAGCTGCCATACTCTTTATTCCTTGCCTGAAACAGGATGTCCAGATAGTCCGATACTAAAATTGATTGTGCTTCCATAGAATGTTTTCTATAGAAACGCGTTGCTTTCACATTTTCATAACACCCATTGTAATAGTTCTGTCATCATTGATTTGGGTGCATTTTCCTGGTGTTTGCATCGTGGAAGGGCCGGCTTTATTCCCCAAGTCCATTTACCTTCAACATGAATCATCAGTTGAATTGCTTTCTTCCTATATTGCACATTCCATGAATGTCGTCTTCTGGATTCTTGCAATAGGTTTTTCACTTGCGGTTGGTTATTGGGTTTATCGGGCAGATAAAAGAAGGGTCGTGCCATATCCCTGGCTTACCGCTTCTTTGCGTGCACTGGTGGTATTGCTTACCTGTCTGCTGCTCCTTGCCCCTACACTTTCGGTGGAGAAACATGAAAAGCAGCAGCCGGTCATTCTTTTCCTTCAGGATAATTCGCAGTCTGCAGGCGTTGCATTAAAGAGCGACAGCAGCACTTATAAGAAGAATGCCAGTGAATTGCTGAACAAGCTATCTACTGATTATCGCGTCGTGAAGTGGGGTTTTGGAGATCACATTCAGCGGGATACATTATTTGACTACAAACAGGAAGCGACGAACATTGCCGACGCACTTTCACAGGCAATAGCCTTTTATGGCGAGCAAAATCTGGGCGCTGTAATCCTCGCTACTGATGGAAGGTACAACCAGGGTAGTAACCCCCAGTTTCAGGAATTGCCTTTCCAGGGGAGTCTCTACACTGCTGCGATAGGCGACAGCAGCCAGCAAAAGGACATCCGGATCACAAATGTATATGCCAATAAAACGGTATCATTAAATAGTCAGTTCGAGATTCGGGCGGATGTTGTGGCTATTGGTTGTGCAGGCTATAATAATAGCATTCACCTGCAGGAAGTGAATGGCAGTGCATCGGCCAACGCTTCAATTAGTGTTTCTTCCGATAGGTTCGATAGGTCAGTTGCTTTTACGGTAAAGGCGGACCGTGCAGGTCTGCACCATTATATTATAACAGCCCCTACAGCAGACGGAGAGCAGAACACGGTGAATAACCGGAAGGATGTATTTGTGGAAGTGGTAAATGAACAAAAGAATATTCTCATTGCGGCTAATGCACCTCATCCTGATATCAGCGCCATTCGTGAGGCATTGAGCGGCTTTGAAGGATATCATATCGTGGTGAAGACTACAGACCGCCTTCCATCCTCGTTTGCGGACTACCAGGTTATTATCCTCTATTCTCTTCCTTCCCAAACCTATCCGCTCCGTCAACTTGCAGGCTTGAAGAAACCTATTTGGTTTATTATGGGTGCGAACAGCAGCAATGCCGCCTTCAATCAATACCAGTCGGTGGCTAAGGTGAATGTAAACACTTCCAATCTTAAGAACCTTTTTGCCACCTACAATAGCTCTTTCAACACATTCACGCTGCCCACGAACATCAATGCGGTGATGGACAAAATGCCGCCGCTCTCCGTACCGGCAGGATTTATTGATGCAAATGCAAACTCGCAGGTGCTGTTTTATGCCAGAGACAATAAACGGATGCCCTTGTGGATGCTGCAGCAGGGAAGCACACCGACGGCTTTGCTGGTAGGGGAAGGGTTGTGGCGTTGGCGCTTATTCGAATACAAAAACTTTAATACACACAATACCATTGATGAGGCAATCCGCCAAACGGTTGCTTTTCTGGCGGCCAATGTCAATGATCGCCCCTTCCAGGTAGTGCTGCCAAAGTATATATGGAGCGACCGCGAGCCGGTTTCTTTAAATGCCTATTTGCTCAATGCCAGTAATGAACAGGTCAATCAGCCGGACGTGAATATCACAATAACGGACAGCAGCGGGGCAAAGCAAAAATATTCCTTCGAGCGTGCAGGAACCGGTTATAAGCTCAATATTGGTTTGCGCGCTGCAGGCACCTATTCCTACTCCGCCACTACGAGCTATAATGGAAAAGCATATACCTCAAGCGGAAGTTTTGTAGTGGAAAGTATGCCGCTGGAAATGATGGAAACAGGCGCAGATTATCCTATGCTTCATGCACTTTCCAGGAAATATAATGGCGCGCTGGTGCCTGCATCGCAGATTCAGTCTCTCTATGATAGTATTAAAAATAATCCTGACATCCGGCCTGTTATCCGTACCAACTCAGAAGCTGTTCCTTTAGTAGATTGGAAATGGTACTTCTTCCTTATCCTTTTATTTGCAGTTGCTGAGTGGCTGTTGCGGAAGTACTGGCTTGCGCAATAAAGAGCAGTAATTTCAAAATCCTTAGTTTTATCGTTCCCCGTAAAGAATCTTAATGGAAATACGTCCACCTGTTGTCCTCATTTTGCTCAGTAGCGTTGTCATCCTCAGCTACCTTTTCAACCTGTTGAGTAAAAAGACGAATATCCCTTCTGTTCTGTTGCTGATCGCAACAGGCGTGGGCATCAAGTACACCTCGTTGTACTACGGAATGATCTATGCCGATGTGAGTAAGCTGGTAAAGATCCTTGGTATCGTCGGCCTCATTATGATCGTACTTGAAGCTTCCCTGGACTTAAAACTAGGTAAGAACAAGCTAAAGCTCATCGGAAACTCAATGGGCTCGGCACTCTTTATATTTGCGATATCGGCAGTCGCCATTGCTGTTGTAGTAATGCAATGGCTTTATGTGCCGTTTGAAAGTGCATTTTTGTACGCGGTACCACTTAGTATCATCAGCAGTTCGGTGGTGATACCTAGTACCACACACCTGCCGGAAGAGAAAAAGGAATTTATTATTTATGAATCTTCCTTTTCAGATATCATAGGCATTCTTGTTTTTAACTACATGGCGATGACCAGTGTGATCGGCATGACTTCTATGCTCAAGTTTACGGGGAATGTAGGTATAGCCATTGTATTTTCGGTTATCTGTGGTTTTATTCTGGTCTATCTGCTTTCCAAAATAAAGATCAATATCAAGTTTTTCCTGGTTTTTGCGGTGCTCGCCCTTATGTACTCTCTGGGGGAGCTTATTCATCTGCCTGCCTTACTGATTGTGCTGGTCTTTGGCTTGCTGCTAAACAATGCTTCTATGGTCATTAAAGGCCGACTTACCAAGTGGATCAATCTATCAGGCATCGAAAGCGTAGTGCAGGTTTTGACAACCATAACGGCAGAGACTTCCTTTCTCATACGCACCTTTTTCTTCATCCTTTTCGGCTATACCATCAATCTGCAGATACTTTTCCTGCCTGATGTATGGCAAATAGGATCTATGGTCATCCTTATTTTACTGGCAGTACGGTTCATCTACCTGCGCGTTATCCTCAAGTCCAATCTTTTTCCGGAATTGTTTCTCATGCCGCGCGGACTCGTTACCATCCTTTTATTTTATAGCATTCCTGCTTCAAAAAGCATTGGTGGCTTTAATGAAGGCATCTTATTTTTTGTAGTGGCCGTCAGCAGTATTTTGATGATGATCGGTTTGTTGCTGTTCCGCAAGGACAAGAAAGAGTACATCAAGAGCTCCGAAGAAATTATTTAATACGACTCTGCCGCCCTGTCGGTTCAGGATCGATCATCGTCACGGTTGCGACATGGTAAATAGTAACGTGAAGTTGTAGTTGCCTGGGGCTACATCAAAGCCCAATGGCTTTAGCAACAGGTTATAATTGAAGTTTTTAAATTGATTGTTCGTATGCTTTGGCTGATAGAAAAGCGTTTGGTCAACGGAGTTGAGGTATATAGGATTAGGAGTCGACAAACTATAGTTATTTGAGTTGCTGGATACAAACTGCAAACCTATCAGATCGTTGACATTAACGCCAGCTGGTGCGTTGGCAAATGAAAGTCTTGCGCTCAACATTGCATTGCGACTTCTTGTCTTAATGCTCATTGTCAAGGCATTGTAGATAGTCTGCGTCTGCTCCAGATCCTGGGGTGAGTTAAGATAAAAGGAGAGGATAGCGTTGGTGCTAAGGGTTAAATAGTTGCTCTTGTTTTGGGCGGCGCATCTAATACCCAATGCAAGCAGCAGTACTGCTAAAAGATACTTCATTGAATTGCGATGAGTTGCTGCAAAAGTATTTATGTATTGTAATGTCTGCGATTAAAGTAACATTATAATGTGTAAGCGGCTATCAATGTATTCTCTGACAGTCGTGTGGATTCCCGTTTTTTAAGAGATAGATGATTCAATGGAGTAGCGACGGGCTCATTCCTGCTACCTCTGAGCGGCTCACGTAGAGCTCTTAATAGTGGCTGTCAGTGGTAGCCCTTCCCCAGGGTCGGACTTACGAATGGCTATGGACTAATTTTACTTACTGCCTTAATGTATCGAGTTGCCCGCCGCGTTTTTACTATTCTTAACTTCTCCTCGCTGCCAACTGTATGGATTGTTGATGATGTAATCGGCGATAATTTTATAAGATTTTTCGTTGCGAATGATGTGCTCATAATAATTGCGTTGCCACAATTTGCCTGAAAATGGTTGCCAACCGTCATTTTTCACGCCCCTGATGTATTCATTCGTCGTCATCGTTTTAAACCATTGCACCACCCTCCGTAGGGGCGAACCTGTGTGTTCGCCCACATGTTCACCGAAGTTTGATTCATTCGTATCACGTAGGGGTGAACCTGTGTGTTCGCCCGCATATTCGGGTAAGATTGATTCGTTGGTATCACGTAGGGGCGAACCTATGTGTTCGCCCACATGTTCACCGAAGTTTGATTCATTCGTATCACGTAGGGACGAACCTGTGTGTTCGCCCGCATATTCGGGTAAGGTTGATTCATTGGTATCACGTAGGGGCGAACCTGTGTGTTCGTTCGCATATTCGGGTAAGGTTGATTCATTGGTACCACGTAGGGGCGAACCTGTGTGTTCGCCCACATGTTCACCGAAGTTTGATTCATTGGCACCACGTAGGGGCGAACCTATGTGTTCGCCCATCTTTCCCTCGGAATGTGAGCCATTAATATCATTATGACAAACGCCACGGTCTGCACTTTCGGGCCATACGATTTCAAGAATACAATGAAAATGATTCGGCATTACAATCATTTCATGGCATCGTATATCGTTGAATTTATTTGTCAATTCACCATGCCATTTTTCAACCATTTTGCCTGCCTCGTTTAATGTCAATTCATCATTTTCAATTTTGCCGAACAGACATACATTGTTTTGAACGCAAATAGTAATGAAATACAGTCCTGGCTGTGAATAGTCGTATCCCTTCAGGCGAATAGATTTGCGTTGAAAAATTTTGGGATTTACTTCCATTTCGGATGGAGGTTGAAAATCATGCAACCCTTCTTTCTTATTCATAAATTATTGGCGCGAAAGATAATAATTGGTTTATTCATTCCGTAGGGGCGAACCTATGTGTTCGCCCGCGTTATGCGTTGTGTTTTTTTTCCACGTAGGGGCGAACCTGTGTGTTCGCCCACGTTATGTGTGTCATGTTATGTTTTTACGAGTTTGGGCGAACCTGTGTTCGCCCATATCGTTCGGTTCATGGTTAGGGCAGACACATAGGTCTGCCCCTATGGCCCATGTTATATTTTCCCCACGTTATGTGTAGTGTTTTTTTCCACGTTTGGGCGCACCTATGTGTTCGCCTATGTCGTTCGGTTTATTGCTAGGGCAGACACATAGGTCTGCCCCTACGGCCCATGTTATTTTTCGCACGTTATGTGTTGTGTTTTTTTTCCACGTAGGGGCGAACCTGTGTGTTCGCCCGCGTTATGCGTGTCGTGTTATGTTTTTACGATGTTTGGGCGAACCTATGTGTTCGCCCACGTCATTCGGTTATGGTTAGGGCAGACACATAGGTCTGTCCCTACGG
>DATJDP010000067.1:0-5703 GCA_035497355.1 Flavipsychrobacter sp. | reverse complement strand
TCTTCCCGGTTTCCCATTACATCAAATTGTGTGCAAAAGCGGAAGTTTTACCTCAGCAGTGGTAAGCATTGCTATAACCTTCAAGGGTTATACAGCACATGCCGCAGAGCCATGGAACGGTCGAAACCCTACAGTTGCGATTGCCCGGTTTACCCTGGAGGCCCTTTTATTAAATAAGGAAAATAAAGAACAACACAGATACATTACTGTAACGCCCGTATATACAAAAGTTGGTAGCAGGAATTATGGAATTTCTGCAGGGGAAGGGACGGTGCATTTAACTGTTCGTGCAAACGACCAACAGCAGTTGAAAGTCACATTAGATCAGTTGCGGATGATAGCTGAAGAACAGGCGGCGCAACAAGATCTGGAAGTGAGCTTTGATTACATTGAGCCATTTGAAGCCAACCAAAACGATGAAGCTGTTGTGACATTAATACAGCAAGCGGCGCAGGCAAATGGTTTTAGCTACTATGAAAGAGAAGAACCGTTTCGGTGGGGCGAAGACTTTGGCCTGTTCACACAGGTTTATAAGGGCGCAATGTTTGGCATAGGGTCGGGTGAAAGCTGTCCACCGCTACATCATCCTGCTTACGACTTTCCTGACGCGATTATCGAAACTGGTATGAAAATGTTTATTGCCATTCAGGAAAAAGCACAGGTATAATGAAATCTTCTTCGCGAATCATTTTAGATAAAGCAGCAACTGAGAACAACTGGAATTTTTTAAGAAGCTATTTTGATGGGATTAAAATAAGTGCCGTAGTAAAAGGCAATGCCTATGGCCACGGCATTCCCGTTTATGTACCTCTCGCGCAAAATTGCGGCGTTAATCACTTTTCCGTTTTTAATGCTCATGAAGCCTATGTAGTGCAGCAGTTTTCAAAACCAGGTACAACCATCCTGATAATGGGCGATATGGAAGAAGAAGATCTAGCATGGGCGATTGAAAACGGAATTGAGTTTTACCTGTTTGATTTTGAGCGCATGCAAAAGGTGATTGAGCTTGCCGCACGGCTTAAAAAGCAGGCAAACATTCATATAGAAGTAGAAACCGGCATGTATCGTACCGGATTTGATGCCGATGATATCAGCGCACTGATAGAAATATTGAAGCAGAATAGAGGAGCGCTATATTTAAAAGGACTTTGCACTCATTTTGCGGGTGCGGAAAGCCGTGCGAACTTTGAAAGAATTGAACAGCAAAAAAGCGTTTTTAAGTCCGTGTTGTCTATGTTTGAAAAGGAGGGAATGAAGCCGGAAATGGTACATACCTGTTGTAGCGCTGCTGCTATTCGTTTGCCAGATATGCATTACGACATGCTGCGCATCGGTATCATGCAATATGGATTCTGGCCTAATGCAGAAACCTTTTCGGAGTTTATGCAGGGAAATGGCCTGGAAAAATCACCATTGAGGCGAATTATTAATTGGGAAAGTCATGTGATGAGTGTAAAGGAAGTGCCGGCAAACAGCTACGTCGGTTATGGGTCTTCTTATTATACTCATTATCGCCTGAAGCTTGCCATAGTACCCGTTGGTTATGGATACGGATTTACGCGCGCGTTCAGTAACGTTGGCGTTGTACTTATCAATAATATCCGGGCAGGAGTGGTAGGAACGGTGAATATGAATTGCATAGCCGTTGATATAACCCATATTGACAATGTAAAAACAGATGACCCCGTTGTACTTATTGGCAGACAAGGCGCGCACGAAATCACTGTTGCTTCTTTTGGCGAAATTAGTAACCAGATGAACTATGAATTGCTAACCCGGTTGCCTCTCGATATTCCAAGAGTTTGCAGGTAAGAAACAGGTGGATATTCTTCAAATTGCTATTGGTAAGGGCTGCTTTTCTACTGGCAGACCTTTAACTATTACAGTTAAACCTTTAATTGCTGCAGTTAAACCTTTAATTGTCGCAGTGAAACCTTCAATTGCTACAGTTAAACCTTCAATCGCTACAGTTAAACCGTTAATCGTTACAGTGAAACCTTCAATTGGTGCAATTAAACCTTCAATCGCTACAACTAAACCTTTAATTGCTACAATTAAACCTTCAATCGTTACAGTTAAACCTTCAATTGGTGCGATCAAACCTTTAATTGCTGCGGTTAAACCTTCAGTTGCCGCAGTTAAACCTTTAATCGCTTCAGTGAAACCTTCAATTGCTACAGGTAAACCTTTAATTGGTGCAACTAAACCTTTAATTGCTGCGGTTAAACATTCAATCGCTACAGTTAAACCTTTAATTGCTACAGTTAAACCTTCAATCGTTACAGTTAAACCTTTAATTGCCAAAAAGGCCCTATTCTTGCTGCTAATCCTTGTGTAGCTCTTCCAATGACTTACCCCAACTTCGATCTCAACACGCTCACTTAACGTTAAACGCGAGTAAGATTTGTTCATTTACCAACTCATGGTTTTCATTGCGTTAGATTCCTGAACCGTTGAACCTGCCGGGTTTATGTTATTCTGTCAAAAACATTTCCCCGGCTATTTTGTCTGCAAATAGTTTGCCAGAGTTCGTAAGCAGAAGGGTTCTGTTTTTTTCCAGAAGCCAATCCCTCTCCTGGAAGATATAACTGCTTCTTTCTATGCTTTTCAGTGCCTCAGTTCCATATTCTTTTTCAATCTTTTTGAGATTGCAGCCCCACATTGTACGCAGAGAAGTCATAATGTATTCGTTCAGCCGCTGAGCAGGTGTCAGCGTTTCTTCTTCATAAAGCAACCTGTGGTCTTGCAAAATGTTCTTTATATATAATGCATTGTTGGCGATGTTCCATCTCCTGTTTTTCCCGTCAAACGAGTGTGCCGAGGCTCCAATACCAAGATAGGGTTCGCCCTTCCAATAGTTGGTGTTATGGACGGCATAGTGGTCTTTTAAAGCGAGGTTTGAAATTTCATAATGCTCATAGCCCATCACATCCGCCTGTTCCATTAATATTTCAAACTGCTGTGCAGATTGTTCGTTATCGACTGGTGCCGATTGTTTTTTACGAATGGCCTGATGCAATACCGTCCCTTCCTCCACCGTTAAGGCATAGGCAGAGAAATGCGGTATCTGCAGGTTTTTAATTTGAGAAAGGTTTTGCTTCCAATCGGCATTTGTGAGGCCCGGTGTGCCGTAGATAAGGTCTATGGTAAGATTAGTGAACCCAGCGTCCTGCGCTGCTTTTATGGCATAATCTGCCTGCTGTGCATTATGTGCGCGGTTCATGTATTTCAGGTCGCGGTCGTGAAATGACTGAACGCCGATGCTAAAGCGATTTATGGGGGTATTGCGTAAACTTTTGATATAATCAACGCCCAGGTCGTCGGGATTTGCTTCAAGGGTGCACTCCTTAAGGTTTTGATTGGGGAAATTTTTAAAAATACCTTCCAGCAGGCAATTGATCTCGTCGGCAGAAAGCAAAGAAGGAGTGCCGCCACCGAAATAAATTGTTTCGATGGGTAAGCCAGCCAGGTAATTCTTCTGCATTACGATTTCCTGTTGCATTGCCTCGAGCATTTCATCTTTCATTTTCAGAGAAGTGGAAAAATGAAAATTGCAGTAGTTGCATTTCTGTTTGCAGAACGGTATATGCAGGTAAATACCAGCCATAGATTAATTTTGAAAAGAATGTCAGTCAGAGTTATGCAAAAGCGCAAAGGCGCAAAGTTCCGGAAAGAAAGCGGCTTCGCACTCTGCCATTTTTATATTTCAAAAACTATCAGTTCAATTTTTCGGCAGAAAAACTTCTCACGGTATTGGGCTATCTGCATTGTTTGTGCGGGGCTTTTATTGTGTTTTAAAGCTCAGGCGCAAAGCTATAGCGTGCGAGTTTATACCGTTGACAACAATAAGTTATTATTAGACCAGCTTGTAAAGCCATCCGAGCAGTTTTCCAACTCTGCCGCCGCTTTGGCCTTTATCAAAGATATAGTGCCGACACTTCAGGGTAAAGGCTATTTGTCTGCCTCTGTGGACAGTATTAGTCTCAACGCAACTGCTTATGATATATATGTCTTTACAGGACGATTGTATAGGTGGGCCAATGTGAGTTTTGATTCCATTCCGCAGGGAACTCTGGTCTTATCAGCTTTAAAGAAGACACAATGGGCAGGAAGGGCGCTGAACCCTAAACAGGTGGCTAACGTCTCAGAACAATTGCTGGACTGGGCAGAAAATAATGGCTATCCCTTTGCCAGAGTGTGGCTTAATGTTGAAAAAATAAATGAAAATGGTGGGGTAAGTGGCAACTTCATTATGGATAAAGGTGCGCTTCAAAAAATTGATACGATTAAAGTGGCGGGGGATGTAAAGCTATCACCGGTTTTTTTATCGCGTTATCTCGAGCTTCGCCAGGGCGACGTTTATAATGAAAAAAAGATACGTAACATATCCAATCGTCTGAAAGAACTGCCGTTTGTGGCAGAGGCTGCGCCATGGACGTTCGAGTTCAACGCATCGGAAAACAGTCTGGATCTTTATCTTAAAGAGAAAAAGGCAAATCAGCTTAATGCTATCATAGGCCTTCTGCCAAACAACCAGGAAACCGGAAAATTTTTATTGACAGTAGACGCGCTTTTTGCTTTTCACAATATTCTCTCCCAGGGCGAAAGCATCAGTCTTTCTTATCAGAATCTCCAATATAAGTCGCCAAGGCTGAAGGCTGACCTAATCTATCCCTATCTCTTCAATACACCATTTGGTGTAGATGCTCATTTTGATCTTTTCAAAAAAGATACCAGTTTCCGCAGGACAACCTTTCAGGCCGGCGTACGTTATCAATTAACTGCCACTAATTACCTGCGTGCCTTTTACCAAAATCAAAGCAACAGGCTCATCACTATAGACACCGGCTTTGTAAAGGCCCATAAGCGCCTGCCCGATAATGTGGATGTTTCGGCAAATGGCGGCGGGATAGAGCTGGGAATGAATCAAACAGACTATAGAATCAGTCCCCGGCGAGGTTGGGAAATGCGCCTGACAGCAAGTGCGCTGCTAAGGCACGTAAGGAAAAGCGACGCCATTACGGATCTCTCTGACGCCTCTGGTTTCAACTATTCAGGACTATATGATACTTTGATCAAGCGACAGTACCAGTACTTTGTAAGTGGCAATGTTAGTTATTACATCCCGGTAGCAAAGAGGATGGTATTCAAATCATCCTACGATGGGGGCTGGGTTGGAGGTGAAAATCTATTCCGCAACGAGCTGTATCAAATAGGTGGATTTCGTTTGCTGCGGGGCTTTGACGAGCAAAGCATTTTTACCAATCAGTATCATGTGATTTCTCTGGAATTGCGGTTGTTACTTGACCAGAACTCTTACTTCTATCTCTTCAGCGACAATGGCTATGTAGAGAGCAATTTCAACGGCTTTTCGAAGAGCGATTTTTATAATGGTTTTGGCCTGGGAACCACGCTTGAGACAAAATCCGGACTTTTCACGATTAGCTATGCTCTTGGTAGAAATAGTGAAAATTCTGTTCAGTTCCGCCAGTCCAAAATACATTTTGGGTACGTAGCTCTTTTTTAGCCATTAGCTTCAAAGTTTTCAAACTTTCGAAAAGCTTTCAGTCCTAACTTTGTATGAGCTGAAAAATCTATGCACCTTTTTCGTCGAAAATCAATTCCGGTCTTTTTTGTTTTATTGCTTTTGTCTCATTCCCTTGTTGCTAAAGTGACGCCGGGAAGGTATGGATTGCCTGCTTT
>DATJDP010000066.1:0-10009 GCA_035497355.1 Flavipsychrobacter sp. | reverse complement strand
GAAAAGCCACTTATTGGAATAGGACTTTTCGCTGAAGGGCTGGTTTAGCGATTGTGTAAAATCCGGAGGTGTGGTATTGTACTTTAATCGTAATTCATTTGTCTGGTAGCCAATACCCATCGAAGGATAGAAGGAATGCCTGCCATGTTGCCAAAGCCTGTAATTGATGTTGACATCAAAATTTTGCTGATTTACCTGCAGATTAATATTGTTGGTTGAAGACTTTGCAGAAACAGCGTAGAAGGTAACGTCGTTAAATACCTTTTCATTAAAGCCAAAGCTAAAATGTCCGCCAAAGGACCACAAAGTTTGTGTAGGAATTTTGGGATAACCGGCTAAAGCCAATGCTTCATTGGTTGCAGTAGGCTGGGTGCCGGAAATGCCGCCGAAACAACCGATGGAAAGAAATGCATGTACAGTGTCCTTTTGAGCATGTGCTAACAGAGGAGCAAACAGAAGCGAGAGCAGAGCAAACTTTTTCATAACGGACGATTTAGAAATAGTGTACATGTAAAAACGCTAAACAAATATAAATAGTATTCGTCTAGCGTTTTCCCGTTCTAAAACCTTTCCGTTCTTTTATCTCGTCTGCTTTTTGTACAGCGCTTCCCGCGATCTGTTCTCCGGTATTCCGAGCGCTTCATAAATATAGTCCTGTGCTACGGTGCGGACGTTTAGGCGATTGATATTGTTATTTTCAGCTGAGGGATTCACCCGATTGGACAAGAAGATAAACACAACCCCGGTGGCAGGGTCCGCCCAGCCGCAGGTTCCCGTAAAACCCTGATGACCAAAAGCATATCCACTTACTCTGTTGCCTGCCGGACCACCATCGTCCTTGTCTGCCGAAGGCTTATCGAAGCCCAGTCCGCGTCTGCTTATTGTAGAATTGTAGGCAGTGAAATATTTAATGGTCTGTTCCCGGAAAAACCGTTTGCCCTTGTAAACGCCACCATTCAGCAGCATCTGAAAGATAGCGGCCACGTCGTCCGCCGAGGCAAAAATACCGGCATGGCCGGCCACACCACCAAACATAGCAGATCCCTGGTCATGTACATACCCATGAATAAGTTGCTTGCGGAAAATGACATCGTTCTCTGTAGGAGCGATATCCGAGAGCTTGAACTTCGTAAGCGGGTTGTAAGTGATACGCTTTAATCCCATAGGCTTATAAAACTGCTCTTCTACATATTTGTTGAGTTGTTTATTGGTGATTTGCTCTACTACAGCTGCAAGAAAGTAGAAATCGAGATCGCTGTACACATAGCGGCCCTTATTCTCCAGCGGACTTTGAAGGATCTGATACCAGATGCTATCAGCATAGTCATTTCTCAGATACAAGTCTTTAGCCACCGGAATACGGAAATCCTTTTCTTTTTCGTGCCGATAAAGGTCTGGTCTGAGGTCGCCGCTTTCTGTAAGGGTAGATTTATAGAATGGGATCCATGCCTTCAGGCCCGCCTGGTGCAACAGCAGATCGTGGATTTTAAGACCCGCCTTGTCGGTTCCATGAGTCCATTTCAGGTAATCGCCGAGTGTTTTATTCAGATCCAGCTTGCCTTGCTCATAAAGATGCATGACAGCAAGCGTTGTTGCGGTCACCTTGGTCATACTGGCAATATCATACATGGTAAAAAGCTCGACGCCCTTTGCCTTGCTGTAGTCGTAATAGCCGAAAGCTTCATCGTAAAAGACCTTTCCATTTTTAGCCGCTACGATTCTGCAGCCAGGAAATGCACTTTTTACCATGCTTTCCGCAATGAATTTGTTCAGCTTTTCCAAAGCTGCAGGATTGACTACGCCTGCATCTGCCGGGAAATCCACATGTTTCAGATCAGAACTCTTAATTGCAGCAACTGGCTCGGGTTCTACTGCTTCTTCTTCAGGTGGTGTTTTCATATCCGGACAAGGCGTAACAGGTAATTTGCCCTTTGGCGCCATCTGCCTGAGGAGGATTTTGGAAACCGCGGCCTCCGTGATGCTGTCGTCTTCGTAGCTTACGATCACTGAGCCGGCATTGCAAAAGTTGTTCAGCAGGTAGGCATTCCCGAGGATCACATATATGACCTTCGGTTTAGACTCCAAACTTTTCAAAAATGACATCTGCTGTGCATCGAGTCCATAGTCGCCCCCACTGGGATAAAAGCTCATATTGTGCACAGCAACAATAGTAACGTCAGTTTCCTCCATGCTCTGGTCCAGCCGTTTCAGCGTCGCAGCACTGCTTCCCTTAGGCAACCAGTTGAAAGCGATCGTTGGTTTTACATTGCTGAGTTGGTTATACAACACACTTTGATCCGTATTTACACCTATATAACTAACCCGGGCGTCTCCGCTAAGTATCTTGCCAATCAGATGATTGTTATCACGCACAAGCGTCACCCCACCTTCCGCGGCGGCTTCTCTTAACGGTGCTGCATACTTATTGAGATCCGATACAAGGTTGGCTGTGTTTATAGGGTGAAAATGGTTTAGCCCCACATCATGCTTTGCAGTCAGGATCTTTTTAACCCTTTGCTCCAGATCTCCCTCAGAAGCAGCGCCGGAGTTAATTGCCGCTTTGATCTTTTGAATGGCGAGTGGCACATCCTGTGAAAATAGCAATACATCGTTCCCTGCCAGAAAAGCCCTTTCGTCTACTTCTCCCGGTGCGAAGTATTTTGTTACGCCGCTCATGTTCAATGCATCAGTAAACACAAGTCCATCGAAGCCTAACTGACCTTTCAGCACATTCGTTATTGTATTTTTAGAAAGAGTGGTAGGAATATTCTGTTCGTTTTCAAGCGCAGGTACGTTCAGGTGTGCTACCATCACGCTTTTTACACCGGCATTGATCAACCTTTTAAAAGGATAAAGCTCCAGTGTATCCAGTTGCTTCAGCGATTTATTAATGACAGGAAGGTCCTTGTGAGAGTCTACTTCGGTATCCCCATGTCCGGGAAAGTGCTTTGCACAGGCAATAACACCGTTCTGCTGTAACCCGTTCATATAAGCAATACCGAGTCGTGCTACCAACCGCTTGTCTTCTCCATAAGAGCGTGCATTGATGATGGGGTTATTAGGATTATTGTTAACATCAACAACCGGTGCGAAATCTATATGAACACCAAGTCGCCTGCATTGATCCGCAACTGCGGTACCCAAACGATATACAAGCATTGAGTCCCTCGTGGCCCCCAGCATCATAGAGCGGGGAAAATCCGTTACTCCTGTAAGGCGCATACCAAGTCCCCATTCTGCATCCATGCCTATGAGTAGCGGAACCTGTGCGAGTTGCTGGTATATGTTGGTTTGGTTTGCCTGACTTACAGGGTCTCCCTGCATGAAGATGAGGCCCCCTATCTGGTGTTTATTAATTAATTCTGTAATGGCAGGCTGGTTATAGCTTTTGCCGCCGGAATAAGCTGCCACCATAAAGAGCTGACCAATGCGTTCTTCCAGTGTTAAGGTGTTGTAGACGCTGTCTACCCACTTCGTCTTGTTATAATCAACACGGGAGGCGGGAGCAGAGGTTCTTGAATTTTGAGCGAAAGAAACTGTGTTAATAATGAGGGCAAGTACAATAGTGAGAGCTGTGGAACATCTTTTGGCCATTGAACAAATATAAAAGAAAGGCTGTTAAAGACCGGATAAAATAGCATGAAGAGATTCGTGAGAAGCGTGGCCCACTCTCACTTCATCATCGTTTAAGCGAGCTTTTTATCTTCGGTTGCTCCATTTCGTACTGGCAATCAGGTTATTGTTGTTTTATAAACGAACATGCCTTCTGTCCATTGGCCTTTTAAGAAGTCTCTGCTACAAAAAGACTGCTATCAGCATTATTGGTAACTAATTGACGAGAATGGGAAGCTATTGTTGTATAAAAAAATAACCGCAAAGCCTGGAAAGGTTCTGCGGTTTATGACCCACTATGTGCACTGTATTAACCTAATACAAAGCTTTAATACATCACAAAGATCCAACTGCTTTTACTGCTGAAATATGACTCAGGTCAGAAAGAGAAATGATCGTTGTCATCTTTCGCTCCTGGTTGCTGTGTTCTTTCGCATTTTGTTTTTTGTTTATAGGGTGAACCAGTAAGGAATCAGCAAATCAACTTTTTTACGAATCACCATACAAGCTACCTTTGCACCAAATTCTTCAGGAGGAAAGGTGAGCGACGTTATACAACTTTTATCAGACCATTTAGCGAATCAGATAGCGGCAGGTGAGGTGATTCAAAGACCGGCATCGGCAGTAAAGGAATTGCTGGAAAACGCTATTGACGCAGGTGCAACGGAGATACAACTGGTGCTGAAAGATGCAGGAAAGGAACTGATTCAGGTGATAGATAATGGCAAAGGTATGAGTACCACCGATGCCAGGATGAGCTTTGAGCGCCATGCCACCTCGAAGATCAAAAACATTGATGATCTTTTTAAGATACGCACCATGGGTTTTCGCGGCGAAGCGCTTGCGTCTATTGCTGCCGTTGCCCAGGTGGAAATGAAAACCCGGCAGGAAGCCAACGAAGTAGGTACCAGGCTCTGTATTGAAGGTACGGAGGTAAAACTGCAGGAAGCATGTGCTACTGCAACCGGTACCAACATTATGGTAAAAAACCTGTTCTTTAACGTACCTGCGCGCAGGCATTTTCTTAAATCCAATACCACAGAGCTTCGCCATATCATAGATGAATTTACACGCATAGCTTTAGCGCATCCACGCATAGCGTTCCGGCTCTTTCATAATGGTGCAGAGCAATTTCACCTTGAAGCCGGAAATCTTAAGACCAGGATTGTCGGGCTGCTTGGAGGCTCTTATGAAAAGAACCTGGTACCGGCAGAAGAGCCTACAGAGCTTTTGAATATCTCAGGCTTTATCGGAAAACCGGAAGCGGCAACCCGTACACGAGGCATGCAATTTTTCTTTGTCAACAATCGCTTTATCCGTAATGCGTATCTGCACCATGCAGTAGTGGCAGCTTATGAAGGATTGGTTGAAAAGGAGGCATTCCCGTTTTATGTATTGTTTCTGGAGACCGATCCTGCCCGTGTGGATGTGAATGTGCACCCTACCAAACAGGAAGTAAAGTTTGATGACGACCGTATGATGTACGCTTATCTGAATGCTGCCGTGAAGCATGCATTGGCGCGTTACAACATTGCGCCTTCACTCGATTTTACACTCAGTCCGGAAATCACGCAACTTTCGTCAGTAAACCTTCCGCAGACTCGCGAACAGATTAATCAGACCCAGGGGAACTATCTATATAATACGTTCACGCAAAAAAATCAGGCACATTTTATAGACAAGAACAATGGTCTGCAACACTGGAAGGAACTGTATAAGATAGCCCAGACACCACTGGAAAGCCCGCCTGGGGACCAATTTGGAAAGCCGGCACCGCCGCTTCATAATCACGACGATGCTGTTCCTTCAGGTACTCAGAGCGTTTTACTCGTGCAAGGTTCCATGCTGGTAGCTACTGTCAAGTCGGGGCTGATGGTCATTCATATTCGCCGCGCGCAGGAGCGGATATGGTATGAGCGGCTGCTGGAGGAATGGAACAATGGTCAAACACCCTCGCAGCAACTGTTATTTCCCGTTTCCTATGAGCTGCCGCCGCATGATGCCCTTCTACTGAATGAAGTGCTTGCTGATCTGGCGAGAATAGGATTCGATATTGCTCCCTTCGGCAAGAACACCTTCGTGGTGCAGGGCGTGCCAACGGCGCTGCCCTCCGGCGAAGAGAAGAACGTCCTGGATGAAGTGGTAGATCAGCTGCGACACGAGGCGAACGATGCCGTGGCGCAACGTTCTGATAAATTGCTTGCGCAACTGGCGAGGCGCTTATCCAGAAACAAGCATGCTATTCAACAACCCGAAGGTCAACAGGCACTGATAGATGAGCTTTTTGCCTGCACGCAGCCGGAATATACACCGGATGGGAAGAAAGTATTTACAATGCTACGCAAAGAGACCCTGGACGAGATGCTGGGATGATTTCAGTCATCGCGATGCCACTGGTATTTTTGTTTATTTTACACCATTAATTAAGATCGCTTTACAATATGTCCGCCCCGAAGTTTTTTTCGCTTAAAGTAAAAGAAGTAAGACCTGAAACGAACGATTGTGTATCCGTGGCCCTTGAAGTGCCTGATGATCTGAAAGAAACTTTTCGGTTTGCGCCGGGACAATACCTGACGTTCAAGAAACATATAAAAGACGCTGAAGTTCGGCGCTCTTACTCGATCTGCTCTAGCCCGAATGATAATGAGCTGCGTGTTGCCATTAAGAAGGTGGAGCAGGGAAAGTTCTCCGGCTTCGCCAATACAGACCTGAAGCCAGGTGATGTGCTGGACGTAATGCCTCCACTGGGGAAATTCACACCACGCAGCAACGAAAAAACTAAAAAGCATTATTTAGCTTTTGCTGCCGGAAGCGGCATCACTCCTGTAATGAGCATTATGAAATCACTGCTGGAAAGTGAGGCGGACAGTGAATTCACTTTAGTGTATGGCAATAGAAACCGTAATACCATCATCTTCCGCGAAGCGATAGAAGGTCTGAAGAACAGGTATATGCAACGCATGCGGCTATATCATATTCTTAGCCGGGAAATGATGGATGTACCCTTGTTCAACGGGAGGATCGATGCCAACAAGGTCGTTGACTTGAGCAAGTCTCTGATAGATATAAAAAAGGTGGACGAAGCGTTTATCTGCGGCCCTGAAGAAATGCTCCTGGCGGTTCGTCAGCAACTGTTGGACCTGGGAATGCCCTCAGAGAAGATTCATATAGAGCTGTTCTCCTCTCCTGATCAGCCGAAGGCAAAGCATGAACAATGGGTGAAGCAACATAACAGAGGGGGCGACGCTGTAAGCAAAGTAAGCGTACGGCTTGACGGTGTGACGTTTGACATGGAGCTTGGATATAATGAAGACAGCATTCTTGATGCTGCTCTAAAACACGGTGCCGACCTTCCTTATGCCTGCAAAGGCGGCGTATGCAGTACTTGTCGCGCAAAGGTGGTAGAAGGAGAAGTAGATATGGAAGTAAACTATGCTTTAGAGAAAGATGAAATAAAGAATGGCTTTGTACTTACCTGTCAGTCGCACCCTAAAACGGAACGCGTCGTGATAGATTTTGATGCACGGTAGTTACCAGTCCTTCTTTCTCATTTGTTTCTTAAAGGACTCCAGCCGTTTTGATTCCAGCCGCCTTTCTTTCTGTGCCCTGGAAACTTTTGTAGGTCTTCTTTTTTTCGGTACGATGAGACTTCTTTCAACAAGTTCCATCATCTTGTCCAGCGCAATCTGTTTATTTTCCAGCTGCGATCTTGTTTCACTGCTTTTTATAATAAGATAGCCCTCCTTATTGATCTTGTTCTTCAGCTTGTTGTGCAACAATTCCTTTTCCTGGGAGGTGAAGTATTGGGATTGAGTAATACACCACCATGCTTCCGCCATCGTTTCCACTTTGTTGACATTCTGCCCACCTTTACCGCCACTGCGTGCAGTTTTGAAGAATATTTCTCTGGAAAAGTCTTGCATAAACAAATGAAAATTGGCGTTAATAGAGGGAAACTGCCACAAAGACACAGAGGCACTAAGCTTTTTACTTTGCGCTTCTGTGCCTTAGTGACCGAATAAGCGATCCTATGTCTTCAAGCTATAATTCCTGCCTACGTAGCGTCGAATACCATTTTTAATTAATGGTACATTGAAATTGATTAAATATTCTAAGGTTTTACCCGTCAGTTTTAAGTGGCTTATTACTTGCGCCTCCCATACCGGATTAACTAATTCTACAGCCTTGATTTCTACTATTACTTCATCTTCCACAAGCAAATCCAATCGAAGCCCTTCATCAAAAATCAGTCCATCGTAACAAATAGGAATATCAAGTTGTCTTACGACAGTTAATCCATCCTTTCTTAATTCATGAGCAAGGCATAACTCATAAACCTTTTCGAGGAGTCCCGGGCCTAATTCTTTGTGTACTTTATAAGCCGCATTTACTATTCGACCACCAATATGTTCAAGTTCTATTTTTGTCATTCCTATTCATTGAAGATTGGACACTTTTGTCCTTCTTATTCATGAGGGGAAACTGCTACAAAGACACGGAGGCACTAAGCTTTTTACTTTGCGTCTTTGTGTCTTCGTGGCTCAATAATCGATCTCATGTTAAAGATCGGGCACTTTTGTCCGTATGTTTCATAAAGGAGAATTGCCACAAAGCCACGGAGGCATAAAGCCTTTTACTTTGCGTCTTTGTGTCTTCGTGGCTCAATAATCGATCCCATATTAAAGGTTGGACACTTTTGTCCTTATGATTCATAAGGGGAAACTGCCACAAAGACACGGAGGCACTAAGCTTTTTACTTTGCGCCTCTGTGCCTTCGTGGCAATATCAAAAATCCTCCTCATCTTCTGCGCTGCTAAAATTTATGTTCAGCATGCTGCCAAGAATATCGCCAAAGCTGTAGCCGCCTGCTTCCACGCCTTTTTTGCTGATCAAAGAATATTCGGACAGGCCATGCAATAAGAACTCCATCAGCAGTGCTGCTTGTTGCTCATCCGCATTGGGGTAAAATTGTTTTACAGCGCTGTACAACCCATCTACCTGGTAAAGCTGCTGCACATAAGCACTGTCACTCTCATCTTGCAAAAGCATCAGCTCGTTCCCTTTCCCGAACCAATCAATAACGGGCTGGTAAGGATTTGATTTTTGTTTTCTGTTCTGAGGCTCCTTGGCAGTCCGTTTGAAGGTCTGCGGGTCCGGAAAATATTGTGTAAATAATGTACGTATTGCCTGACCGATCAACCGGAATGCTACATTACTTGGACCCTCCTGCTCGCCTTCATACACAAGTTCTATCTTTCCTGTAATGGCGGGCATAATGCCGATAAAGTCCGCAAGGCGCACCATCGTTTTTTTACTGCCTTCGCGGAGCGCTCTTCTTTCGGCAGTGCTTACCAGGTTTTCAAACGCACTGATGGTGAGACGTGCAGAAACACCGCTTTTCTGGTCTACATATTCGCTTTTCCGCGCTTCCATGGCTATCTGTTCTATCAGCATTCTGCACAGATCAGGAACCTCTACCTTCTCCATTTGTTCGTCCAGCACATTAGCCTCCTGCTCTGTAATGGCTTTAGATAACTCGACTGTCTTCGGATAGTGTGTGATGATCTGGCTTTCTATACGGTCTTTCAGCGGTGTCACAATGCTGCCGCGATTAGTGTAGTCTTCAGGATTAGCAGTAAAAACAAAAAGAATATCTAACGGAAGGCGCAACTTAAAGCCGCGAATTTGTATATCGCCTTCCTGCAAAATGTTGAACAAAGAAACCTGTATCCTTGCTTGCAGGTCGGGTAGTTCATTAATAACGAAAATGCCTCTATGAGATCGTGGAATGATGCCATAGTGTATTACCCGTTCATCGGCAAAGCTCAATCTAAGATTTGCTGCTTTAATAGGGTCTACATCACCAATGAGGTCGGCAACAGACACATCAGGCGTAGCGAGCTTTTCACCATATCGCTCGCTGCGATGTAACCAACGAATAGGTGTGTCGTCGCCTTTTTCTTCAATCAGGTTTCTCGCAAAGAAAGAAATAGGTGCAAAAGGATTGTCATTGATCTCGCTACCTTCCACTACCGGAAGCCACTCGTCCAGAAGGTTTACCATCTCCCGCGCCATGCGGGTTTTAGCCTGTCCCCGCAGGCCAAGGAATAGAATATTATGACGTGAAAGCAATGCACGTTCCACATCCGGTATCACCGTATCCTCATAGCCAAGAATGCCATGAAAAGGGTTTTGCTTTTGCTGAATAGACAGGATAAGATTGTCTCTGATCTCCTGCTTAACACTTCTGTTCTTATAGCCCGATTTCTTTAGTTCACCGAATGTTTTGATTTTTGGGTGCTCCATAACTCCTATTTTTCTTTCTGATTATATAAGTTCCACACATACGTTTTTGGGCTCCGTAAAGAACCGGAGCGCTTCCCAGCCACCTTCTCTT
>DATJDP010000065.1:0-21665 GCA_035497355.1 Flavipsychrobacter sp. | reverse complement strand
GGAGGCGATGAATGTTGTTGAGACGCAATTCCATTATGATGAAGTGTATCTTAAGCTGACTCTGACGGGAAGACAATATTATGAAGATCGTAAACCTACTTTTTTTTAAGAAGAATCGCTTAAGGGCATCTAGTTATTACTTATGCAACAAATAACGTCATCCGAAGAGTTAGCAGTTAGAGCTAGCTTACAATTAGTGGTCCTGGACGACAATTCTACACCAGTTTCCTTTGGTTCGGGATTTATCGTCTTGTATAACGGACGACATTTTTTAATGTCGGTTGCTCATGTAACAGATATGGGGTCTCCCTATAAAATTGCTATTGAGCTAGGTTTGGCCACAGATGAAAGAGGTGTGCCACTTAAGCCAATCGGCGGACTCTATCATTTCGATGCTTTTAGCATTGGAGACCCTTCACTTGTAAAAGAGGTTGAAGACTTGTTCAAAAATGGTGAACGACTGGATATATCCTTTGCAGAATTGGCAGTCGACTTTCCTCTGATTCAGCAAGAACTGGATTTTGGCGCATTCAAAGTTGAAGAAGGAGGAAAAGCAATTCTGGAAATAAAAAATATTGTTCAACCGACAAAAGGCAAAAAATATTGCTTCTTCGGGCGCATAAGACACAAGCCTACGGGTCTTGTCAAAGGCAACCTTCCAGAAATTAAGATGGAAAACACACTTAAATATGGACTGGACTACCTGAGTTCAAATGAAAAATTTCATCGGTTTCTTTCCAGGGAAGTGATCTATGATTCCGCCGATTATCAGGGTTGTAGCGGCGCACCAATTTTGGATGAAAATGGATGTGTTGTCGCAATAGCGTGTGCAGTTCGCCCAAACTCAAAATTGGTATACGGCTTTCCAATTAGTTGGTGTCTGGAGTTAGTTGACCAGGCAATGAAAATCGAGGCTTTACAGCGTAACGAAGGAAGCACTAGACCGTCAACGAGCTAGTGTTTTCAAATCTTTCATGAGAGACTTGCAGAAAAACGGGACTATCTATATGAACTCTGTTGAATTCTTTCGCAAGTACGAGGATAATCGAGTTAGAGGTGATATTTACGAAGGAATTTCCCATCTAAACAATTACAGGATGGAAAATTTGAACGGAACGAGCAAGGAATGATCGTTTACCTCAAAGCCGATACGGCGAGAATTTATGCCGAGAAGCGCGTGTACGAGCCGATATAGGTCAATTTCTCGTTATCCGATTCACATTCTGCTTCGAAAATGCTACCAACGTTTATGTCCCGCATTACCAAAGTTTTTAAGGGTAAGTTAGGCAAATAGGGAAGTAGGAAAAATACTAGAAAGAAACGCTGATGAATGTGCCAGTAATTTATACCATTGACGCCCGTGAGCACGGATTTCTGGAGGGAATGTCTGCTCATTACAAATGGACTACACCAGAAATATATCGCCAGATTAATTTATCAGCAGCCAGAACTATTGAAGCTCTAAAGCAGAAGGGAATCAACTATACTGACTTAAAAAATGCACTGATCCCGCATTCAAACAGAAAAGAAATTGCTTTTGTTTTTGATAGCACATTAATTGATTCATCATGGTATGGCTATGAAGTTGCAAAAAATTTTACTCCATTGCTTGACAAAAAATCAATCAATAGCATCTTACTCGGTGATTATATCGGCGAATACAAGCATGCTAGAATGTATAAAGAACTTTTTTATGAGTTTATTACCGCGCATAAAAGCATCACATACAAAACTCATGAACTGTTTTACCTGATCTATATCAATAATCTTTCCGAGGATCATTTTAATACTTTGAACAAAGGCTTGCAAAGAATGAATGCATACGTCGGTTATTTTAATCTGACATATTCATCGCCCATAAAAACGGTACTGTCCTCTATTCTGGTACGTGCAATCCTTAAATATAAGACAACCATTATAAACCCAACAGAGGCAAACGTAGATGAAAATCTCACATGTTTTCCCTTTGAGAATAATGGGTATCAAGTGGTTGGCATAGATGATCTAAGTTATGGACTGTTTCTTTCTTACAAAATCGAACGTGAAGTCTTTCCAGGGTACGAAACTGATCACCAATTTTCGATCAATGCACTTTCAGGAGACGTACGAGATCTATCAACCCTGCCACTTATCATTAATGAGAACAAAATAGAATATCTGCGTCGCGAAAAGGCAGGAAGCATGGAAATGGCTGGGTTAAACAGCTTAACTACAAATCAACTGTCGACGATAATAAAGAGGAAACTGAAGGATAATTACCTTTTCAATCTTTCATTCATCCCTGATTACGAAACGATGAAATTTAATATTCTGATAGAAGTACCTAGGATCGATCTAGAAAAACCAATAAAACTTCTAGTTGCATTGGAATATTCGCCAAGTAGCGAATCCCTTAGGCTTATTACAATGTATTAACTGTAATAGCGGTTAGACAAAATTTCGACCTCTGAAGAGAGGTTTTTAAGCTAATTTAGAGACAGGAAAAACTTTAGAAGATGCGCCCTAAGAAGTTGCCCACGGAGTTTGGGATAAATATGTACCTAGACAAACAGTTGGTGCTTCAACAAGAGGATCTTGGGAGGGTTTCTGGAATGAATTACTTCAATGAAGATTCACAGTGTCACATATATTTCATTTGCCGTCGACCAAGAATATCAATCCTAAAAGAGAGTTTTAAAGCCACTGATTCTTCCATTGAGCTTGTATTTCGAGTCCAAAGAGAAGACAAATACGAAGAAATACCTTTGGTACTTCCCCATTATTACGGCTCGTCCGAATTAGCTATTGAAAGTCAGTACCCATACAACACCTTTAAAATTTTTTGTAAGGGGGAGGAAGTCAGTAGAATCAAAGCAGCTTTGTTCTTACAAAGTAACATCCGAGCTTTAGAGAACCCATCGTATCTTGATTTTGAAGTTTTATATGTAGGTCAATCGTATGGAGTTGAGGGCGCTAGAACCGCGCCTGAGAGACTTGCAAATCATTCTACTCTTCAAGGGATTTATGCCGAAGCCATGCAAAAAAATCCTGACTATGAAATATGGCTTTTGCTCGCATCTTTTAAGCAGTTAAATCTTACGGTGATGAGTCCAGAATCACATTTCGAGAAAGAGGATTGGGAGAAAGATGATGAACGTTTTACGGCAGTTAACAAAAAACTAAACTATGATGGCATAAGCGAACAGCAAAAAATCAATTTTACAGAAGCCGCTCTCATTAAATACTTTCAGCCCCCGTATAATAAAACATATAAAGATTCTTTCCCTAACCCTGCTCATAGTACGTATTCTGAATGCTATGATTTAGATATAAATTCTGTTGCAATCGAGTTAGATACACATAGCGCTATAGGTGTTAGTTTATTTTCCCAAACTGTAAAGCCGATATTCCCAGCACATATGCATGATTTCCTCCTGCATTCAGCGGAGGAGAGACGGAGCATGTTTGACGTCCTGGGTATGCTCACCAAATAAGAAAGTGTTGTTCTCTCGCTGGTTTAAGTCTTAGCGCAGCTTGACTTAAATGATGTAATAAGAAGCAGGCCTCTGGCCGGAAGTAGGGAGGCAAAGTCATATATTGAACTCTTATCGGATTGTCAAGCACTATAGGCTGCTTGTCCCTATTGCCAAAACTGATAAATCCTATTATCAGGATTTCATTTCACCAGTCAGAACGAAACAGTCATAACCTCCAGCTTTGGTTGCCATGGCAATAAAATATACATTTGGCAGTCGCAACCTTCCGTCAGGCAAACTCTTTCATATCAGACTTAATTAAAGTCAAGCCGCACCAAGACTCCAACCCGTGCGTTGTAAACTAAGCGTTCCCGCCCACCACACCTTATTGCTTTTCCTCATTCATTCCTTGCCTTCCTCCGACGTATGTTTAGGTTTTTTCAGCCTCTAATTCATTTTCGTCAATCTCTTATTAGTTTGCCTCAAACTCTATTGAGTTTGTCCCGAACTCAATAGAGTTTGCCCCGAACTCTTGTTTGTCTGTCCCAAACTCAATAGAGTTGAAAAAAGTTGAATTGGTTTTTCTGAAACTCAAAAGAGTTTCTTTCAAACTCGATTGAGTTTGTCTCGTACTCAATAGAGTTTGCTTCGGACTCATATTCGGAAGCCTCAGGCAAATATGAGTTGGAAGCGCACAAATATGAGTGCAGCTCAGACAAATATGAGTTCAGCTCAGGCAAATATGAGTGTGAAGCAAACAAACAAGAGTTTGAGGCAGACAAATAAGAGTTTGAATGAAACATTAAAGAGTTTGGGAAAATCTTTAAAGAGTTTCGGAAAACCTCTCATTAGGCCGGGTCGGGAGCGTTGTTGATGGCAGTATTTTATCAAGTGAGGCAGAAAAGAAGCCCTCAAAAATACCGGGGGAGCTTTCAGCATATCGTTGGATATTACCAAAATGCTGCCTTCCATACATTTTGGATAAAGGCAACAACTTGTCTGCAATAGGTCAAAAAGGCAGAAGATAAAAGGCCAGCAGTCCATTAATTGTCTCAAATCCCCAAACCCATGGTCCTTGTCTCAACCATCATGGACCTTCTTTCGCCTACCATCTTCCTGGAAGTAACTACCAAGGGAGTCAGGTCAACTCCAATCAGGGGTGGAGGTAATTCCAACAGGGGAGCAAGATTTAGAGCCGATTTGGTACCCGAATCAGTTGTATTAACAAAAACGTTAGTATAGGACGGAACTGCAAACAGCCAAACTGACAGAGAAGAAAAAATACTGTCCGGTGCGTACATTTGAATAAACACTACATCATGCCTATTACCTGCAGCTTTACGCCGTTCCCGGTGCTTACCACCGAAAGGCTTGTCTTACGACGGGCAACCATGAAGGACGACAAGGAGATACTCTTCCAGCGGTCGGACGAGGGTATGAACAAGTATGTGGGCAACCCGCTGGCCCAAACGATAGACGATGCCCGCGCATGGATCGAAAAGATAGACACCATTATTGACACTAATGAAGGGATTAGCTGGGGTGTGACCCTGAAAGGAGATGATAAGCTGATAGGCGGCTTTTGCTACTGGAACTGGGAGAAGGAAGACGACAAGGCGGAGATAGGTTTTAGCATATACCCTGAACACCAAAACAAAGGGCTGATGCAGGAGATACTGCAGACTGGCCTGAGATTCGGATTTGACTACATGGGGCTAAAAACTATAGAAGCTTATACGCACCCGGAGAATGCGGCATCTATAAGGGTGCTGGAAAAAAGCGGATTCAAGTTTAAAGGTATGTCCGCAGAAGATAAGTTGTGCGTATATGAGTTGAAGGCGGAGTGATACTCCTTGCCTGGCACGTATTGCCGATTCCGGCAGAACGAAATGGCCAATTTTCGCCCCAGTACATTATCAAATTACCAAATCATCAAATTATCAAATTACCCAAAGACCATCTGGTCAGGAGACCTGCTTTTCATTGGTGTTGATTGAAGTCAGGCTGCCCTAAGACTTCAACCAGTGGGGAGTCAGGGCAATACCTTATCTAAATTTGTCCTATAACTCAAAACGGTGAAAATAATCGTGACTACGCTGGCGCTACTTTTCTCTTTGAGTAAGAGAGCAGGCCCACCTATGCGTACAGCGCCAAAAAGGCGCCGCTCGTAATCAACCATTTATTTCAAGTGGTTATTCCTACTTTCAAATGGCTCATTTTCGGGGAAGCTGACAGAACCGTCAGACTGTCTAAGTTTTTTCACTAAATCCGCTATGCTACAAACCTAAATTACGCTCAGGTTTTCAGGTAACCGTTCCCTACCTATATCCTCCATTGCCTACTTAGCGCTACCCTGTCACATTCTGAAAATGGATGTTTGTATTGTAATCACATCTAACAATAAAACTATGCATGACGAAATAACAAAACACACGAAAAACATATACAACGAAGTGAAAAGCTCTAAACATAGTTTTGGCGAAAAAGTAAAAGAAATCCTCGTTGAGATTTTTATCATCGTTTTTGCCGTAACAATTTCTATTTGGTTGCATAACTGGAGCGAACATAGGCATCAACAAAAAGAAGTGAGGGAGTTTTTGGCTGACTTGACTGGCGATTTGAAAGATGATGTAGGAAGCATGAAAAGTATCAGAGACACCTTGTCGAAACAGATGGTCAATTGTTTGTTCTTTCAAAACCTGACACAACAGCAATGTGACAGCCTTGAAAAGGTAAGAGAAATAAATATAAATCTTAATTTGAGAATTGCAGCAACGCTGGTAAATATTGGCGATTATGAAGGGTTTAAGTCAGGTGGGAAAATGGGATACATTGAGGATAAGAAATTAAAGAAAATGATTCTTATCTATTACGAACAAATAATATCGTGGGTTACGGAAATGGATAATATGAACACAGCACAAACCAATAAATTTTACAATTTTATTGAGGATCATGCCAATGAAAAAGACTGGTCGAAAATAGCTTTAAACCCAAAATTCAAAATGATTATTAAAATGGCCTCTGACCAAATGAATAGCAGTTGCAATGTTTATGATTATGCGATTAACTATGCAAATGAAATCATAGCGGAAATAGACAGGCAGAAAAGCGAATGAGAACGGAACACAACTGTCCCGCCTGATGTAGTGCAGTAAACTACTATATAGAAATCTCCAGATAAGAAAAGTCAGTATTATTTACAAGGGGCCCGGATGCAGAAGGTCTGCTGAGAGAGCTATAGCCTCAGCTTAAATTTTACGTTTCAGGCAAGAGTGATTTTCGTAGTTCTTTGATCACTTCATTTAGGGAGTGATAAATATACTCATCTGTTGCTGTCTCCAGTTCCATTTGTTTAACCATCTCAAGAATTTTATGCAATCCCATCATTGCAAGCTTAGGTTTAAAAGAATGTATCAGAGAGTGAATCGCAGCAGTGTCTTTCGCCGCAATAGCAACATTGATTTTATTAATGAATTCAGGTACAGATTCCCGGTATAGCCGGATATAATGATTAATTCTCGTTTTATCGCCATCGCAAAATTCCTCCAGACTTGTAAGGTCAATGCCATTAGTTAATCCTCTGGTGTTCGTATTTAAATCATAGCCCGCCACCTGCGTTTTTTTTCTTTCTCTGCCCACTGCCTTTACGATAGCTTCAGTCAGCTCAGTGACAGTGAAGGGTTTTGAAATCATGGAGTTCATGCCGGCCTCAAAACATTTTTCCCGTTCGCTTTCGAGCACACCTGCTGTAAGTGCAATGATCGGAATGTTGTTTTTAGGGGCGTCAAATTCCAGTCGGATTTTTCTTGTTGCTTCAATACCACTCAGCACCGGCATCTGCACATCCATGAGGATTACATCATAGTCCTTTATTGCAAGCATACCCAACACTTCTTCGCCTGTAGTAGCAATGTCTATTATCACATCTGCCTTTAGTTGCAGCGATTCAACTACCAGTGCGCGGTTATAGTCATTGTCATCTGCAAGAAGAATGTGTAAGCCGTTTAAAGCATGGTGCTCGAATTTCTGTCCTGTAACCTCAGCTATCGTCGCCTTTTGTACTTCAAGTGGCAATGAGAAATAAAATTCGGAGCCAAAACCCAACTTGCTTTTTAATAATAGCTCTCCCTTCATCAGCGAAACGATATTTCTCGCAATGGAAAGACCTAATCCCGTGCCTCCAAAGCGTCTTGTGTCCGACTGATTTGCCTGTGTAAATTGTTCGAAAATTACCGGCAGCTTATCCTTATCTATTCCGATGCCGGTATCACAAATGCGAAATTCAATTCGATTTCTATCAGGTTCGCTTCCCATAATTTTCACAATGATATTGACGCTACCGCTTTCTGTGAATTTAATAGCATTGCTGCACAAGTTCATCAACACCTGAAACAGCCTGAAGGGATCTCCCACTACTAAAGGCGGTATGTTTTCATCCATTAAAACAAACATCTTCAAGCCTTTTTCTCTGGCAGTTTGAACGAACATCTTGTAAAGCTGACTGATTGTTTCTTTAACGGAAAAAGGAATGGCTTCAAGCTCTAGTTTACCGGCTTCTATTTTTGAAATATCAAGTATATCATTAACGATGTGCCGCAATATTTCGGATGAATGGTTGATGGTACGCAACAATTGCATCTGATCCTGTCTCGGCTTCTTTTCCATTAGCAATTGCGTCATGCCCTCAATGGCGTGTAGTGGTGTTCTGATTTCATGGCTCATGTTTGCAAGAAACTGCTTTCTAAATTGCTCACTTTTTTCGGCGCGTTCTCTTTGCTCTTTGTATTGGGCTGTTCGACTTTCAACTTTCTGTTCGAGTGAAATTGTTTGTCTTTTGAAACGGTTGGTGCGGTAACGATTGTACCCCCCCACGGAAATAATTACAAAAGCGATACAGCCACTATAAAACAAAGTGGTTTGCCACCAGGGCTTTGCAACGATTATAGTTACAGGCATACTTTGAACGCTCCAGTTGCCATCTCTGCTTGCTGCTTTTACCTGAAAAGTATATTTGCCCGGAGCCAGGTTTGAAAAATCTGCCTCTTGTCTTGTACCTGTCTCTATCCAGTTTTCGTTCAAGCCTTCCATTTTGTAGGCGTAGCGATACGAGACCTTATCATCGTAGTTGGTAGCGCTAAAATTGATAGTGATAAAATTTTGATCGTGATCGAATTGGTAAAACCTTTTCACAAGTGCCGATGAATCGGATCGTAGCGTTTTATTAAAGAGCTTAAAACCCGTGATAAATATTGGCTCCAGACTTTTCTGTTCATCTAATTGCCGGGGGTAGAACTTTACGATGCCCTCGTTGGCCGTAAAATATATTGCATCTTCAGAGGGGTCATGTATCATTTGGTATTCCGGCTTATGAACGGGCAGGTCTTTATAGATTTCATACGCTGTAGTTCGTCTGTTTGTCATATTCAATTTTGTCAGCGCATCGTTGCTAAGAAACCACATATTGCTGTCCTTATCCTGAACCATACAGTTGATAGATGTATCCGGAAGGCCTGCAATCATTTTTAAGTGAATGAACCTGTTTGTTTTTCTCTCAAAAGTGTCTAGTCCTTTATCCGTTGCAACCCATATCGTGTTTTTATTGTCGCAATAAACATACTTTACATCTCCGCTATTGATGGTATAGTTCTCTCCGGCAGAATGACTGTATTCGGTTACATGCCAGTTGCGGTCTATTCTCACCAAGCCTCCGCTGAAATAGTGAACCTTTCTGATGCACCAGATATTTCCTGTTTTATCCGTTGTTGAAAAAATGATTCTCAACGGAGGTAATATATCTATAAAAGATTGGCGCCTGGAATTGTAGACACTCGCAACATTGCCAAAAAAGCCAACCAGCAACATGGAGTCGGACTGCTCTGCAATGGATGTAATGGCGATATGTTTATCGTTCGGATTTCTGTTCACGCGATGTTTATATTCCTTCGTCAAATATTTTTTAAGACGCAAGCTGCCTGGCTCAAGCTTATAGATGTGTTCGTTCATTGAAACGAGTATGTCATCATTGGAAGACTTCGCAATAGCGTATGTTGCCGCATCGAATGCAAGGCCATTATGAACAAGTTTTTCCTGCCAGCGCTTCACACTTCCGTTTTTGGTATTCAAAATTGTTAGTCCTGCATCGGTACCTATGTAGATGATACCTGACCCTCCATTACAAAGCGCGTTTATTGATATTCCCTCGCGAATAGTTCGGTTTTTTATTTCCAAAAAATTATTACTGTACAGAATGAAGTTGTTGTTTGGCGGCTCGATAATGTTTACTCCGCCGCCGTCTGTGGCTATCCACATCCTGTTTTCTTTGTCTTTATATACAGCCCTTACTATATCGTCCGACAAACTGCTGGGATCGAAAGGGTCATTAAGATAATTGGTAAACATTCCTGAAATGGTGTCTAATACGGAAAGCCCGCCGCCCTCCGTTCCGAAATACATTTTGCCACTAAGGAAGGATATAGCGCGCACTGTATTGTAAGATAGCGTAGTGCTGTCTTCATAGATATTTTGATAGAAAGTAAACCTTTTGTTTGCCTGCCGGTATTTTATTACGCCGCAATAAGTGGCAAACCAAATATTGCCCGAGCTGTCAGGAACGATACGATGTACGAGCCTTGCCATTTGCGGAACAGGCTGTCGATATACAGGATTGATAGTAGTATTGGGGATGTTGAGTGGCGTAAATTTCCCAGTGCGTAAATCAAAACAATTAATGTACCCCGATGACTTCAAATCACGTTGTCCGTTTCCTGCCTCAAAGGTGCCAACCAGATATTTATCTGTTGTTATTTCATAAATAGATTTTACCTTATCACCCGCAATAGAAAACGAATCATTTGCTCGCCAGGTGTGATGAATAAATTGCTGCTTTTTTTCATCAAGCAGATCAAGCCCTCCTCCATAAAGGCATATCCAAAACCTACCCTTACTGTCTTCATAAATCTGGGCGACATAACCTTTGTTGATGCTATTCGGATGCTGCTCGCTGTGTCTGTAATGCCTGAACTTTTCCGTAACAGGATCGTAAACAGACAGTCCATTTAGAGTTCCTATCCATATTCGTCCTTTGCTGTCTTCAAACAAGGATTGAATATTATCATCGCTGAGACTGTTAGTATCTCTGTCATCATGCTTAAAAACCAGAAATGATTTGCCGTCGTATCTGTTGAGACCTTTATCGGTTCCAAACCACATAAAGCCGTTATTGTCTTGCAGTATGCAATAGACATGATTGCTAACCAGCCCTGTTGATGTAGTAAGATGCCTGAATATTACCGGTTGATTGTTGCCCTGTTTTGCCTGTGCAAAAAAGGCAATTAATAGAAGCAGTATAGAAGTCGTGTATCTTTTTCTCATACTGCGTTGCATAAAACAGGCTTTAAGATGAACTCAATGCTGCAATACGATCCTTAACAATTCTTCCTTTCTCCTTCGGGAAACATCGAGCGCTTTTTCATTGGTCATAATAACCTGTCCGCCTTCGCCACGCAAATACCTTTTTATGTGGTTGAGGTTGACAAGGTAAGATTTGTGAATACGAAAAAAATTGTAGGCTGTAAGTAATTCTTCAAAATTGCCGAGATTCTGAGATGCCAGAATTGTCTTACTTCCGGCTGTAAAGATTTTTGTGTATTTATCTTGCCCCTCACAATAAATGATATCTGCCATATCTATAAAAAGCAAACCCTCCATAGTAGGTACCGCAAGGTTTTCAAACTTTATTTTTCCGGTGTCTTGTTTAACGAGTTCAAGTTTCCGAAATGAAAAATCTGTCGCCTTCATTCTTTTTTCTCTTACCCTGCTCAAAGCTTCCTGCAAAGCGGCTATGTCCACCGGCTTTACGAGATAATCCAACGCGGCAAACCGAATAGCCCTGATTGCATAATGCTCATGTGCCGTAGTGAAAATGATCTCAAAATTGATCACCGGTAGTTTCTTGAGCAATTCAAATCCATTCAGGCTCCCCGGCATCTCAATGTCAAGAAACACTATGTCCGGCGATAATTCAAAGATCTGCTTTAGCGCGTCGTCGCCATTGTTGCAAACCGCAAGTATTTCCAGATCACTTGTCTTATGCTTAATAACGTCCTGCAAGTGAAAACAGGAAAAAGGATCATCGTCAACAATAATAGCAGTTAAGGCTAACTTGCTCATTGCTTAAAGATAATCCTTTTACCCTAATGCGTTCAGTGTTACCGAAACCGGTTTTTAGTGCGCAACATAATATTACATCTTCAGTTTCGTTACTTCTTTATAATCTTAAAATGCGCTTGTCCTGCTTTTTCTGAGGCTACTTTGACCACATAAGTTCCGTATGGAAAGGGAATCATATTGATACGCTCTACCTGACCGCTTTCTACTGACGATAACTGCTTTTGGAAAACTATTTTGCCGCTCATGTCGCACATCACAATGTTGGTAGCTGGCGCTGCTTTTTCAAATGAAATGTTCACTTCGCTCGTTGCCGGGTTAGGGTAAGCTTTCAAACTGGTATTGTAGGTTACATCTTCCACATCAAGACTTATTAATCCGGCAAAAGCATTCACCTTTCCCCAGCCCCAGGTGTTATCTCCTGTAGGCGGAATAACTCCGGTGAATGTATCTGTAATAGCTGTATTCTTTAAAAGCGTCAATGCCTGGGCGGTAGTAAGCATGGGGTTTTTCTGTAGCCACAAGGCGAGTATGCCTGTAACCATAGGTGCAGCCATAGAAGTGCCCTGGTCTTTATAAAAATACCAGGTATGACCACCACTGCTGATTTGATCTACTGCATCATTAATATCGTTTGTTGTATCATAACTGTTGTATGAAGAAATAATCATTGCACCCGGAGCAGTAATATCGGGTTTTGTTCTGCCATCTGCCGTAGGTCCATGTGCAGAAAACGGTGCAATATCATGTAATGGATACCAAGCAGAATCATTAACCGGTATGTTATTTATTGTTGTCCATTTATTCTTTGTAGTATAAGCGCCCACACATATAGTGCTGTTGCTGGTGCCGCCACCATCTGATACGGTATGGTCTGTTGTACCCCCATAAAATGGAGGCGGTGCGAAGCCATTGTGGAAATAGACTCTTGCAGCTTCCTCCCCCCACATTTTTATGTTGGTGTTTTGTCCTTTGATGGTTAGAATCAGGAAATAAGTTCCTAAAGTATTTAAGGTATTGTCAACTTCTAATAATATCTCGGGTTGATTGCTGAGCTGTGTTTGAATACCTGAACTCATTTTGACGGTTATAGGAATATTATTAGTACCATAAAGAGTGTCATAAATAACGCTGTTTACATTCCCTGAGAATACGGCTGTGGAATCTTCCCGTATATTGGTAGCAGCATTAATAATTGAAAGCGAAGCGGTAAAATTTTGAGTAGGCGCGCCCCAGATACATAAGTATCCGCTTTCCTCATTATCACCTGTTTGAGACTGTCCAAAAAGAACAAGTGTATGAATAAGTGTATCGGTAGCTGTGAAATTATGACCAAGATAATCTGGAACATCTCCATCGTTTCCCGCAGCGCTTACCAGCAATTTGCCGGGTCCGATAAGGTTAGCAATATACTGGTCGAATGTTGAGTTGCCGTCTTTGGGTCCCTTGTTGTTTCCAAAACTCATATTAATAACAGAAGGCTTGCCTACTGAAGAAGCATAGGCTTGTATATAGCTGATGGCATCCGCCACTTTTACATCTGTTTCAATATCGCCGCCTACCATCACTATATCCGCATGTGGCGCTACGCCAACATACGGGCTGTTGGGATAACCACCCGAACCGGCAGCTATACCCATTACGTGCGACCCGTGTGAAAAGGCAACGAAGTCTGTTTTTGCATTGAGTATGGCTGCCTGGGTGGTATATTCTGTTCCATAGCTGTAACCTGCAGGAGGCGTACCTGTTGCATTATATTGCTCCCATACTCTTTTGATACGGTAATTATTCGTACCTGTACTGTCGTAAAAATTAGGATGTGTGTAATCAAATCCAAGATCAATATCTCCTACTACCACGCCATCTCCTTTATAGGGCATAGTAAGTGGCTGTAAACCCTGATGTACCTTATCTACATTCGATGATTTTCGGGCGCTATCCATCATAAGCGTTACGGGTTCGCCGATGGCTAAATGCAATACACCCTTTGTTTTTACGATATTCATAATTTGGTTTACGGGTACAAGCGCCGTGCTGATATTTCCTGATTTGCTTCCCAGTAGAACACCGAAATTTCCTAACCGAGAGAGTTCAAAATCATTGGTCACTTTGATAAAGCTGTTGACATAAAGCTTATCGTCCTTACGAATAACACTATATTTTTTTACAAAATAATCTTCACTAAAAGCCTGCGGGTTTTGTTCCTTCACCATCAGGTCTGCCAACAGAAAAGCAGTAGATGGAGACATGCCTTCTGTAGGGAATTTGCTTGTTTGCTGTGATGAGGCTGTATAATTTATCAACAACATCAGATAGCAAATGCTAAGTAGTTTTTTCATATGCTTATTGTTTATGTAAATGGAGTTTGTTTCCTATTTCGAAGTAGGTAATGCCGGGTTGTTTTAAAAAATCCGGTAATGATCTAAGATTGACAAGGATGGTTTTTATGTTGCCGGAAGTGCTTTGTACGGTTGCTCCACTTCTTTTGAGAAGTTCCCCGTTAAAAGATGAATCGGTTTTGATGAAGCCGTGAATAAAATATTGATCTCTTATTTTTTGAAGCTGAAATCTTTTTAACAGTTGTGTTGAAGGAACAAATTCATTCGTGTTCGATTGTTCCATTTCCTCTTTCAGATCGTGCAGGAAGATTTCGGTATTTGCAGAAACAGGAAAATTTGTTTTCAAGGCGATTGTTTGCCCGGTAATCGCGTTGGGCGCTTTGCAGTTTGCAAACAGAAAAGAAAACAAGAATAGAATAAATGGAAACCGCATAGAAAATGTAAAAAGGTGGTTGACCTCTACAAACATTTATATTTTATCGAAAACCTAAAAGCAGAAAGTAGGCAACGGCAGATTTCAGGAGTAAATGGCTAAACCTGTGGTACCGCCCTATGTAAACTATGAATTATCGAAAGCGGGCCAGGATCTGCGTCCTACGCTTTACGCCATGGCGGTATGGGCAGTGAATAATGGCGGTAAGCTGGCAGAGCAATTTACCCCACAATTGACCGACTTTCCCGGTGGGGATTAGGAATTTTATTCGTCGCCGTCATGCTTTTTTGACAAGAAAAAAGAACAGAGAGAGTCGTCATCTGCATAGACTGCTACAGAAAAGAGCACTTACAACGTATGCAAAACCGCGTCCGTATGATGTATCTTTGAATACACATGCCTAAGCATCATTTCTCAAAGCAGGTTTTAGAAATATTGGAGACTATTCCAAATTCCTTTTATGTGCTGGACAAGGAATGGAATTTCGTTTATGCAAATAGTGAGATTGAGAGACTTCTCAATAAGACTTTAGACGAACTGGTAGGGACACCTTTTTGGGATGTTTTTCCTAAATCGAAATTCCAGCATCTCTATGATCAGTTTACGAAGGCAACGGAAACGAATCAGATGGTGAACTTTGAGGAGTATAGTCCCTCTTTATAAAAAATGGTTCGAAATCTGTGTATATCCCACCCATTTAGGCACCGCTGTATATGTAAATGATGTAACAGCACGCAAAAGCGCCGAAGATGAATTGAAGCGCGCAAAAGAAGAGCTGCAGGACTTCCTGGAAAATGCGGCTGTTGTCATACACTGGGTAAACGAACAGGGTAAATCGTATATGTGAATCGTGCGGAGTTAGAATTGCTGGGCTATAGCAAGGAGGAATATCTGGGACATAACATTGCAGAGTTTTATGTGGAGCAGGACGAAATAGACGATATTTTCCGCCGACTCAAGAGTAAGGAAGAGATACAAAATAATGAAGTGAAACTACGCTGCAAAAATGGCGCAATACGGCATGCGTTGGTCAGCTCAAATGTGGCCTGGAATGAGGGTCAGTTTATCCATACGCGATGTTTTACCCGCGACATTACGCCCCGAAAGAAGAACGAAAGTTTACTGGCTCTATTAAACAATGTTAGTCAGGAGCTGGTCAGCGAACTTGAGTTTGATGTGGCATTGGATAGGGTTGCGAAACTTGTAGTCCCACAGTTTTCAGACTGGTTTGCTGTTTACCTGCTAAAAGACCATAGCGTTGGGCTTTTGAAGTCCGAAAATAGCGATAAAGAGAAGTTTAGTCCTGCCAATGCCTACCGCAGCAAAACTGCTATTAACCTGAATAAGTTCAAGCCCAATAGTATGGCCTGGGTTTTGAAGATTGGTAAACCGGTGCACCTGGAGCAAGTCGGCAGTGCTGATCTTGAGCGTGTTGCAACCGATCCCGAACACCTTCAGCTTCTCATTAACATGGAAATAAAATCCCTGATTTTTGTTCCGATGATCATGAAAGGCTCAGTGATCGGTGCGGTGAGCTTCATTTCCATCTCCCCTCACAGATTTTTTGATGCACAGGATTTTACGTTCGCCCAGGATCTGGTGGCGCGCATTGCCTTCAGCGTGGAGAATGTGCGGCTATTCAATGAGGCAAGGGCCCTGAAAGCTAAGTACATCCTGCAACAGCAGGGAAAAATGGACGAGCAATAACTACGGGAGTAGTCATCGGGTGCCAGCTTCTGTCGGATAAATCTTTAGTACCCGCCCAGCAACATAACATAAAGTGCATAAAATAATATGCAAGCAAGCATATAATGACTATTTTTGCATAAAATACTATGCATGCTGTCTGATCCGGGTATTAAGGACATTAAGGTAAAGCTGGGCGAGCTTGTAAAGTTGTTGCGCAAGAAAAAAGGACTGAGCCAGGAATCTTTGGGCAATCAATTGAACTTGTCCCGAATCACGATCCAAAACCTCGAATCCGGCAAAAACGCAACCTTAGATACCTTGCTTATTGTGATGCAGCATTTCGGCCTGCTCAACGTATTTTACGATATGCTTGAGGGCCAGACCAACAATAATAACTACGACTCACTATACTAACGATGTCGAGGAATAACCTGATAAATGTCCATTGCTTCGGCAGGGAAATCGGAAAACTGGGGTTCGATGAAAACCGCAATGCATCGTTTTTTCAATACAATCCTTCTTTTATTGCGGAGGGCATATACGAGCGGATATTTCCCATGATTATCAGGCGTATTCCTGAAACACAGGTATTCAATAAGTTCAGCAACGACACGTTTCACGGCCTTCCTCCCATGATCGCTGATTCTCTTCCTGACGTATTTGGCAACATTGTATTTAAAGCATGGCTGGAAGCCACGCAAACGGAATTTAAAAGGATTTCGCCACTGGAGCAACTGACTTACGTAGGCAAACGTGGTATGGGTGCGTTGGAGTACCTGCCCAATAAAGAAATAAAGGGCGAGGTAACAATCAACATAGATGAGATAACGGCAATAGTGGAAAAAGTGCTTCAAAACAGAGAGCACACGAGTCAGGAAAGGCTGGATCACCAGGCGTTGCTCAACATATTCAAGATTGGTACCTCAGCCGGCGGAATCCGGCCAAAGATACTGGTGTCGGAACATAAAGAAACCGGAGCCATCATTCCGGGAGATTTGGTCTATTCTAATGACTACAACCATTACCTTGTTAAGCTCGGAATTGATGAACACCTGTCGTACAGCCGGGAGGTGATTGAGTATATCTACGCCACCATGGTGGCCAAAGCGGGTATCAGCATGATGCGGGCTAAGCTGATAGACAACAAGCATTTTGCCACTTTGCGGTTCGACAGACAAAACGGCGAGAAGATACATGCATTGACCGCAACCGGCCTTACAGGATGGAACCATAGAGATCCTTCGGTATCGAGCTATGAAAACCTTTTCGACCTTGCCAATTTCCTGAAGGTGCCGCACCGCGATGTGGAACAATTATTCCGAAGAATGGTGTTTAACCTTGTTTTTGCCAACCACGACGACCATCTCAAAAACCATTCTTTCCTTTATGATCCGGCCAAAGACTCCTGGCAATTAGCACCCGCGTATGATATTACCTACTCATTGAACCCGGAGATCAACTTCACCAGCACGTCCCGTGCTCTTTCTATCAACAATAAACGCACAGGGATAGGCCTCGCTGATATCTTGACGATAGCGGAAAAGTACACTGTAAAAAATGCGCGGGGTATCATTCACGACATTGTAGAGGTAACCGGCAACTTTCAACAGCTTGGAAAGGAATGGCAGGTGCCTGAAAAGGTTATTTCCAGTATCATGCGGGATTTTGTTACGTATAGTTAGCGTGAAACAATGGTAGGCCAGTTGCAAACTGGCTCTTTGGAAGACACGGGAGCGCTTTACTAACTCCCGCGCGAGAATATGTGGATAGATGAAACGATTCCTACCTTTAATACAGAGCTAATAACACGCCATGAAAAAAACACTCCATTTGCTGCTTCTCTCGTTCGCATTAATTGCCCTGGGGCTAAGCTCCTGTTATAGCTCCAAACCTCATGGCTGCGGTTGTGGCATGGAAGAGCACATAAGGTAGCTCTCCCGATAAACCGAAAATAGCTTTGACTGTGATGAAGTAGAAGAGTTCTTAATTTTATACCAAAGAAAAACTCATGAGAACAAAAGATGTATTAGCAGCGCTGTGTTGCAGTCTCCTTGTTTTAGCCGCCTGTAATAAGAAAGAAGACAACAATAACAACATGTCCGCCACAGCACAAACGCTTGTAGCTGGCAAGTGGCAGTTATCCACCTCTACCGCTACGGTAAACTACATGGGCCAGGATACTACTGCAGATATCTACAGCCAGATGGACGACTGCGATAAAGACGATTTTGTTCTTTTTGCAGCAAACGGGACAGGCACAGTGGACGAAAACGCCAATAAATGTGCAGACGATCAGCCGGTAGAAAGCTTTACCTGGCTACTCCTCAACAACGACACGAAAATCTTCATTGCAGATAGCAATCCCGATACTCTGGATGTAACAGAGCTAACCAATACACAGCTGGTACTGAAACAGATAAAACTAAATACCTCTGGTGCACCCGTTACCTTTATCAATACATATAAGAACATACAGTAACGGTCTCTCAGCGACAAGGACAACGTAGCGAAAAGCCAATTACCTAAGACCGAAAATAACCGGTACGCTTTTATTGTAACCTATGCCATGTACAATCTGAAAATCATCACCTCTACAACACGGGAGGGAAGAAAAGGCATAGCCATTGCCAACTGGATTACTGCCTTTGCAAAAGAGGACAATAGATTCAATGTGACATTATTGGACCTTGCAGAGATCAATCTACCCTTTATGGACGAGCCGATGCATCCCCGCCTTCAGCAATATAAGCACGACCACACCAAACGATGGAGCGAGACGATCAGTACTGCAGACGCCTTTATTATCGTCTTATCGGAGTACAACTACAGCTTTCCCGCACCTATCAAAAATGCATTGGATTACCTGTTTAATGAATGGAAATATAAGCCTGTAGCCTTTGTAAGTTATGGAGGGATATCAGCTGGACTACGCTCCACTCAAATGCTGAAGCAGGTGGTTACCACACTTAGCATGATGCCGCTTACCGAGCAGGTCAGCATTCCATTCTTTGCGAAGCTTATTAATGAGCAGGGCGAATTTATACCTACAAAGGAAGTGACACAATCAGCCGAGGGCATGCTTTCCGCACTGTTGCGGTGGACAGAGGCCATGCAGCAATTGCGTAGGGGGTAGTAAGCCCGCGGGAATAGTGCAAACGGTTTCACTCTGAGACGGAAGATTTTAATCAATATCTTTATGAAAGCCTTTTTATTAAAACACTATGAGCGAGCCATATAAAATACCCGAGCAAACACATATAGGACACGTGCATCTGAAGGTGTCCGATTTAGATCGGGCGCTTGCCTTTTATCATGATCTGCTTGGCTTTGATATCACTACAAGATACGGCACCCAGGCGGTGTTTCTTTCTGCCGGTGGGTACCATCATCATATTGGCCTGAACACATGGCATAGTAAGAATGCCCCGCCAGCGCCTGTGAATGGAGTGGGTTTGTACCACACCGCTATTCTCTACCCTACAAGAAAGGATCTGGCAACGGTATTGAACCGATTGCTGGTAGCTGGCTATCCGCTAACCGGAGCGAGCGACCATGGTGTATCTGAAGCGATATACATGAATGACCCTGATAATAATGGAGTAGAACTATACTGGGACAGACCGAAAGAACAATGGCCTATGAAGGAAGATGGTAGTCTGGATATGTACACCAGAGAGCTGGATATAGAAGGCTTGCTAGGCACCTTGAAACAGTAGGTCCTTGTCATGGACAAAAAAAAAGCCGCTACCAGCGGCCTCTTTTTTCAGGTTTTGCAAATACAGCATCTTTCCTTTTCACAACCTCTTTATTGCGGGGCAACCTGATGGTAACCAGGCCAGACCCCTCTGCAGGAAAAGGATGCTCTTTCACTACATTAAGTTGTTTGCTAATTAGTTTTTGAATGCCTTTGAGATAATCTTTCTCCTCTACATCGCAGAAAGATAAAGCGGTACCGGTCGCACCAGCACGGCCCGTTCTGCCGATTCGGTGTACATAGGTTTCCGCTACTTCAGGAAGATCGAAATTGATTACATACGGCAAATCGTCAATATCAATACCACGGGCAGCAATATCGGTCGCCACCAGTACCTTGGTAGTGCCGTTCTTAAAGTTACCTAACGCCCGTTGTCTGGCATTCTGTGTTTTATCGCCATGTATGGCTTCTGCTTTTATCGACGACTGATATAATGATTTTGCAAGCTTATCTGCTCCGTGCTTTGTGCGGGTAAACACGATAACACTATTGATCCGCTTTTCTTTCAGCAGATGGACAAGCAAATGCTTCTTATTCTTTTTGTCTACCAGGTAAACTTCCTGCTCAATGGTTTCGGCAGTTGAGGAAACAGGTGTTACTTCCACTTTTTCCGGTTGATGCAGCAGGCTGTTGGCCAGGTGCTGAATCTCCTTGGGCATAGTAGCAGAAAAGAGCAATGTTTGTCTTTTCACCGGTATTACAGCCGCTACTTTTTTCACATCATGAATGAAGCCCATGTCCAGCATGCGGTCTGCTTCGTCCAGCACAAAGATGCTTAACTGATTCAGGTGCACCAGCTTTTGCTGCATAAGATCGAGCAGACGGCCAGGTGTAGCAATGAGTATATCAACACCTGCTTTCAAAGCTCTTACCTGACTGCCCTGAGGCACGCCACCAAATACTACAGCAGTGCGAAGCGAAACGTGCTTGCCATAAGCACTGAAGGAGTCTGCAATCTGTATAGCCAGTTCTCTTGTAGGGGTTAGTACCAGACATTTAATATGCGGTCCGGATTTTTGTTCACTTAAAAGCTGAAGGATCGGTAAAGAAAATGCAGCGGTTTTGCCCGTGCCTGTTTGTGCGCAGCCTATTAGGTCTTTGCCTTGCAAAATTAGTGGTATTGCCTGCGCCTGTATTGGCGTAGGTGTGGTATAACCTTGGGTAGCCAGTGCCTTTAGCAAAGGAGCTACCAGGTTAAGGTTTGTAAAATTCATAAATTTTTAAATGAGCCGGGAAACTATCGCGAGATAAGAACGCAGCGATTATTAAGAAGCAGCAAAGATAAGGATTTAAAACTTAGTGGAATGTTATTATATGACTATTAAGCTTCCGGCAAAGAAACAGGCGGTACGGCACGATGTTTTGGAAGATAAAAAAACGTAGACCAACATCGAAGGCATAGCGAGTATCGCGATGACGTGTTGACAGGTATTTACAGGACATCAACAAACTATCATGCAGCTTTCCGAAATTATCATGCAGAAAATAGTGCAGTCCGGCCCTATTTCATTCCACGATTTCATGTCTATGGCCTTGTACCATCCTGGCTTAGGCTATTACACTTCCGCAAAAAACAGAATAGGCGCTGCGGGAGACTACTATACCAGTCCCTGTGTCAGTGCGGCCTTCGGTGCACTGATCGGAAAGCAGATTGAAGAAATGTGGTATTTATCGGGCCAGGAGTCCTTCACTATAGTGGAGTATGGCGGCGGATCGGGGACCCTTTGTAAGGACGTCCTCAACTACGTCCAAAACAACACAAAGATGTATGATGGGCTTCGGTACTACATTGTGGAACAAAATAATTGATCGGAACAGTGCCCTAT
>DATJDP010000064.1:0-16968 GCA_035497355.1 Flavipsychrobacter sp. | reverse complement strand
GTTGTATGATTTTCCCTTGCAGAGACGGATAGGTGTGATGTAAAAAGTCTACTTTTTCTTTATCGATCTCTATTGCTTTATAATTTACATCGCTCCATTCCAGAAGGTATTTGGTAATTGCACCACCGCCCGGACCTATCTCCAGCAACCGCATCCCGGGTTCACGTGTCACCTGAGATACAATCTTTTTGCACATATTTTCATCATTCAGAAAGTGCTGACCCAGGCTTTTCTTCAGCGTGTATTGCATAGCAGCAAATGTAGGAAATGGAGAATTAGACCGGAGCGATTTCCTTGAACCGGGAACCATGGATATACGAGGCTTGACCATGGACATACTACGTCCGACTATGCACCTAAGACGTTTGACCATGGATATACGACGTCCAACTATGGACATACGACGTGCGACCTTGGATATACGAGGCTTGACCACGGACATACGACGTCCGACCATGGACATACGACGCGTGACCTTGAACATACGACGCGTGACCTTGAACATAGAACGCATGACCTTGAACACACGACGCGTGACTATGGACACACGATGTTTGACCAAGGGCATACGACGTCCGACCTTGGACATACAACGGGCGACCTTGGACATACAACGTGAGACACAGGACTAACATCGTTCTACACAGGACTAACACCATTCTACACATGGCTAACGGCGAAAAGGATTTGCATACTGCTTAAGCGACGAGGTTGAACGCAAGCCTTTACCCCGATCATATCATCAGCCAGTTGAATGTCTGCACGCTTTAGGTGAGTTTCAAAATACACAGATATCCAACCCCTTTGAGCAATTAAATCTAAATTTGCGCGCAAGAAAATTATTATTATGGAATTTAAAATAGTTCAGAAGGCAGGAAAAAAACACCAGTTATTTATTCTTGATGATGCAAAATCATTGTCTCAGGTAGCAGAATTAAGCGATGGCGAAACAAAATTTGTTGCTGAAGCTTTCAAAAAAGATCAAACATCCGTAACCGTCAATCAGTATAACAGATATGTTTTCTTTTTGCTTATAAAAGCGAAAAAATCGGAGTATCAGACTATAGAGGGCCTTCGCAAAGCCGGTGCTGAGTTTGCGGCAATAATTAATAAACAAAAGCTGGACGAAGTAACGATTAGCAATTTATCATCTCTGCCAAATGCGGCATATGCGCTTGCGGAAGGAATGGCATTGGCTTCTTACCAATTCCTTAAATACCGTAGTGAATCTGTGAAAATCACCAATACACTTCATACGATCGCTTTTAGCAAGCAATCCATTTCCCAAAAAGAAATAGAGCAGCTTTCTGCTACGGTAAATGCAATATACAAGGCGCGTACTTTGGTTAATGAACCGCTCAACTATTTATCGGCCATGCAGCTTGCGAAAGAAATTGCTGTACTTGGTAAAGAAGCTGGCTTTAAAGTAACGAGCCTACAGAAACCGCAGATAGAAAAAGAGAAAATGGGCGGTATTCTTGCCGTGAACCGGGGTAGCATTGAGCCGCCCACCTTCACCGTTATGGAATACAAGCCAGCAAAGCCTTTAAACAAAAAGCCAATTGTGCTCGTGGGCAAAGGCATCGTTTATGATACTGGTGGCTTGTCGCTAAAGCCGACTGCTAACTCGATGGACCGGATGAAAAGCGATATGAGCGGGGCAGCGCTGGTAAGTGGGGCCATGTATGCCGTTGCTCAAATGAAGCTACCGATTCATGTTATCGCTCTCGTTCCTGCAACGGATAATCGCCCGGGTGAGAATGCCTATGTGCCTGGCGATATCATCACTATGTATAGCGGCGCAACAGTTGAAGTGCTGAATACAGATGCTGAAGGAAGGTTAGTTTTGGCAGATGCACTGCAATGGGCAAAACGCTACAACCCTGAACTGGTGATAGATTTTGCAACGCTTACCGGCGCTGCTTCTGTGGCGGTAGGAGAGCACGGCGTCGTGTGTATGGGAACGGCCGATGATGCAATAAAAGAGGCTTTCAGAGAAAGTGGTAATCGCCAGTATGAAAGACTCGTAGAATATCCGTTGTGGGATGAATACGGCGATATGATCAAGTCTGAATTTGCAGACCTGAAGAATGTAGGCGGACCGACAGGCGGTGCAATCACAGCCGGAAAGTTTCTCCAGCACTTCACCGACTACCCATGGATGCACTTTGACATTGCCGGTGTTTCTTTCTCCATGAGCAAAAAAGGATACACTCCAGCCGGCGGCACTGGCTATGGTATGAGAATGCTGCTCGACTTTTTAAGGAATTATAAAACTGCCTGAACCGGATTAAACGATTAAAGGGTTGCAGGGCGGCTGCTACTATCAACGTGCGCACGCTTTTAGTCTTTAACTTCGATTGGTGAACCCTCAATTTAGACAGCAATAATAATCCTGGTTTAGAAAAACAACGACAATGAACGAAAAACCAATTATAGGAATAACTACCGGCGACCTTAATGGCATCGGACCAGAACTTATCATCAAGATATTTTCCGACAACCGCATGCTCGATCTTTGTACGCCTGTGATCTTTTCTTCCAATAAGATTATCAATTATTACCGGAAGATCGTTGCTGACGCTCCGTTCAATTTTTCAAGCACTAAAGATCTTTCCAACCTTAATCCAAAGCAGGCAAACGTTTTTAATTGCTGGGAGGAAGAAGTGCCGATACAGCCAGGCGCGCTGACCGATATTTCGGGAAAGTATGCGATTAGATCGCTAATGGTGGCAGCTCAATGTTTGAAAGATGGTCAGCTTGATGCCATCGTTACCGCCCCGATCCATAAGAACAATACGCATACGCCCGACTTTCCCTACACCGGACATACACCTTTTCTCAAAGAAAAATTCGGCGCAAAGGATGTGGTGATGCTGCTCTATAGTCAGACGCTGCGCGTTGCACTCGTTACGGAGCACATCCCTGTTTCAAAAATCTCAGAAGTGCTGACGAAAGAGCTTTTAACGTTGAAGCTGAACATACTGCGAGAGTCACTGGTGAAAGACTTTGGTATTGATAAGCCTAAAATCGCGGTGCTTGGCTTAAACCCACATGCGGGGGACGGCGGTCAGATTGGGGATGAGGAGCAGACGGTTATCAAACCAGTAATAGAGCAAATGCAGCGGCACGGCCATATTATATACGGCCCTTATAGCGCTGATGCGTTTTTTGCTAAAGGAAATTACCACTTTTTCGATGCTGTCCTTGCCATGTATCACGACCAGGGACTTATTCCGTTTAAAACCATTTCCTCCGGAGAGGGGGTGAACTATACTGCGGGCCTGCCAATTGTCCGCACCTCCCCCGATCACGGTACTGCGTTTGATATTGCCGGTAAAGATGTTGCCGACCCTTCTTCCTTCCGGGAAGCTATTTTTCAGGCTATTGACGTTCTAAGACAACGTGCCTTCTATGCAGAAAACACTGCGAATCCTTTAAGACGGGGAAGAATTGAAAAAGAAAAAGAAGGGGAAGAAGCAAAGGTCATAGAACCATAGTTGTTCATTACTATCTCTTTACAAATCCCGTCCTAAGCTGGCGGGATTTTTTATTGAGTTTGATACTGCTTAAACAGTATCCTTATGAAACGCGATGGCATAACTAAAAGCATCTGGCAGGAAAACGTTGAAAATTACCTGTCCGTAAACAACTGGAACAAAGATGACATTTACGATGTGCTCATTGTCGGCGGGGGTATCACTGGCCTTACAACTGCATTACTGCTTCAGTCGGAGGGGAAAAAATGCATTCTGGCAGAAGCGCACAATATTGGCTTTGGAACAACCGGGGGCACAACCGCCCACCTTAATACCGTATTAGATAGTTCTTACGACAACGTTGAAAGCAATTTTGGAAAGGATAATGCAAAGCAGGTAGCGGCTGCTACACGTGAAGCTATTGACCTTGTGGAAGGGCTGATAGAAAAGTATGAAATAGACGCTGATTTCTATTACGAACCAGCGTACTTATTTGCCACTACAGACGAGGAAGCCGAACAACTCCGCAAAATAGTAACAGCAACCGTTGACGCGGGAGTAGTAACGAACTTTACAAAACAGCTTCCTATACCATTCAGTTTCACTAAAGCTTGCAGATTTGAATTTCAGGCAAGGATGCACCCTACAAAATATCTGACCAGCCTTGCAAAGGCATTCGAGCATGAAGGAGGTATACTGCTTCAGCAATGTATTGTGAATGATGTGCAAAAAGGACAACCGTTTACAGCAGATACTTCACTCGGTATTATAAAAGCGCAGCGCATAGTCTATGCTACGCATATTCCGCCGGGTATCAATATTCTTCACTTTCGCTGTGCCCCTTATCGAAGCTATGTACAGGCTTTTACTTTGAGAACGGGGAACTATCCACGAGGGCTCATTTATGACATGAAAGATCCTTACAACTACTTCAGAACAGAGGTTATTAATGGCAAAGAATATATCCTTGCCGGCGGCTTCGACCATAAAACCGGGCATGAAACAAACACAGAACACATTTTTCTCGAACAGGAAGCGTATCTGCGACATCATTTTGATATTGATACTATCGACTACCGCTGGTCGTCTCAGTATTATATCCCTTCAGATGGCCTGCCCTATATTGGGGTTTTGCCCGGACATGACAATATTTATGTAGGCACGGGGTATAGCGGCAACGGTATCACACTTGGCTCGCTTGCAGGAAAGATGCTTTGTAGAATGATCAGCAATGGAAAGAGTAACTATGAGGATATATTTAATCCTTCACGGATTAAGCCGATAGCCGGATTTGCTGAATTCGTAAAAGAAAATGCAGATGTCATCAGCAAGTTTATTGGCTTGCGTTTAAGCTATAAGAAAATAGAAGAGCTGGCACAATTGGCACATGGAGAAGCGATGCTTGCAGAATGGGAAGGCAATAAGGTAGCATTGTATAAAGATGAAGGAGGGAAGATCCATGCATTAGACCCTGTTTGCCCGCATGCTAAATGTATCGTAAACTGGAACACTGCAGAGAAAAGCTGGGATTGCCCGTGCCATGGTTCGCGCTTTGCATGCAACGGTGCATTGCTGACGGGACCAGCAAGAGTTGGACTTACACAGATAAAATGGGAAGATATAGAAGGCGATTGATGAAGGCGTTTTTTGCCATCATCTGGAAATGATCCTTTCCTATCTTTGCCCCCTATGCAAATTTCTTTTGAAAGGTTTACGCTTGAGAATGGTTTAAGAGTTCTGGTACATAAAGACACTACAACGCCGATGGTAGCGGTAAATGTGCTTTATGATGTAGGCGCGAGAGATGAAAACCCTGACCGTACCGGTTTTGCGCATCTGTTCGAGCATCTGATGTTCGGAGGTTCAGAAAACATCCCTTCTTATGATGAACCCCTTCAGATGGCAGGAGGAGAGAATAACGCATATACTACCAACGACATTACCAACTATTATATACAGCTTCCCCTTCAGAACATTGAGACTGCATTGTGGCTGGAAAGCGACAGGATGAAATCCTTATCGTTTAGCGAAAAAAGCCTGGATGTTCAGCGGAAGGTGGTAAGTGAAGAGTTCAAAGAGCATTATATCAATAAGCCTTACGGTGATGCATGGGAGCACCTTCGGCTCTTGGCTTACAAGGTTCATCCCTACAGATGGATGACAATAGGTAAAGAGCTAAAACATATCGAAGATGCAAAGCTTGATGATGTAAAAGCTTTCTTCTTCGAGCATTACCGTCCTCTTAGCGCTATACTCTGTGTTGCCGGGAACGTAACAACAGAACAGGTAAAACAACTTGCAGAAAAATGGTTTGGGGATATCCCGTCAGGGGAAAATAAGAAAAGAAACCTGCCACAGGAACCACGACAACTAGATGCACGTGTTCAAACGATTTATGCAGATGTGCCGCTGGACGCCGTTTACAAAGCGTGGCACATAGGAGGCAGACTTTCGGACGGCTATTATGCCGCTGACCTCATTACCGAGATCATGGGCAACGGTTATGCATCCCGTTTGTACCAGCGACTAGTGAAAGAACAGCAGCTATTCAGCAATATAAGTTGTTACCATACAGGAAGTATTGACCCTGGTTTACTGGTAGTAGAAGGAAAAGTAGTAGAAGGGAAAAGCGTTGAAGATGCGAACGAGGCCATTGCCAAAGAAATGGCATTATTAGCTGAAAAAGGCGTGACGGAAGAAGAGTTTACTAAAGCGAAAAACAAGATCGAGGCAATGATTGAGTTTGAGGATACAAGCCTGCTTTCAAGAGCTAACAATCTTGCCTTTTACGAGCTTCTCGGTGATGCCAGTCTCATTAATAGCGAGCTGGAGCGCTATCAGAACGTCACTGCTGCATTCCTTCAGGAGACGGCAAAAAAAGTTTTAAGAGAAGACAACTGTAGTACGTTGCTATACAGGAAAAAGGTATAGATACTGCGAAAAGGCGTCTGAAATATGCTCAGCCCTTTTTCTTCCTTCTCGGGGGCTTACAATCTTTGCAGAAATCTGAGAGGGCAGCAATTTCTTCTAAAACGGTAGCGTGAAGCTCCTGAAGCTTTTTGATGTCTTTACCAAAATGAGTGTCGTTGACTGTGTTGTTAAATGAAACCGACCTTTCTTTATCAAGCTCAGCAGAAATAGGGATGAAGAACTGCGCATTGGAAAACGCTCCCTTCTCATCAAAAATTCTCTTTCTCAATTTTCGTGCATAGAGTTCGCTCAGATCGAATTCATATTGAGCTAATGCAAGCAGCTGTAGTGCCATTACACTATCTGGAGCTTGAATAGAAGCGGCTTCACTTAGAAATTTACAAACAACTTTGTTATTAAAGTTCTTTGTAAACATGAATTCATAATTGCTCATTTGATAAGCGAAATCGATGCGCGATGCGGGCTGCATAGTAATAACATCCGCAGAAAGATTGGTTGCCGCCGACTGAAAATCGGCAAGGGTCAATTTCCTTTCCGGAGTCCATTCAAAATCGCCCTGAGCAAAGCTTCGGGTAAAAAAAATAAGTGTAAAAAGCAGCGTAAGTTTATAGGCTTTGTATAACATCAGGTATTCCTTAATTAAGTTGTACTCTTTCTGATTCCCGTTTCAGTTCCTGTTCCCAGCGCCATGCCGTCTCCATCATTTGGTCGAGATCATACGCTGTCTCCCAGCCAAGAAGCTCTTTTGCTTTGTTGTTATTAGCATACACTTCTACTACATCGCCCGGTCTACGGTCGCCTAACTTATAGCTTAGCTTTTCTCCGGAGATCTTTTCAAAAGCATTTATTAGCTCCAGCACTGTTACTCCCTGTCCCGTACCGAGATTAAATACTTCACAACGTTCTTTATTTCTTCCATCTATCATGTATTGCAATGCACGCGTGTGAGCATTTGCGATATCCATTACATGAATATAGTCGCGGACACAAGAGCCATCGCGGGTAGGATAATCTGAACCAAAAACATGCATCTCCTTACGTTTGCCAATAGCGGTCTGCGTGATAACCGGAACAAGGTTCTCCGGCTTTTCCTGCAGCTCACCGATAATAGCAGAAGGATGCGCACCCACCGGATTAAAGTACCGGAGCAGCATTGCATTAAAGTTTCTATTTACACTTGCTACATCAGCACATATTGCTTCACCTATTTGCTTGGTGCGTGCGTACGGTGATTCAGGGATTGCAAGCGGCGCAGTTTCGTCCACTGGAAGTTGCGTGGCATTGCCGTAAACAGAACATGAAGATGAGAACACGAAGTGCTTAACGTCGTACTCTTTCGCGCATTGCAGGATGTTGACGAGAGAGTCTACATTATTGCGATAGTACTTTAAAGGCTGTTCAACCGATTCAGGGACTGACTTGTATGCAGCAAAATGAATAATGCCTATAATGTCCGGATTCTCAATAAAAATGGCCTGCGTATCTTCAAGATTGCAAAGATTAACGCGGTAGTTCTTGACAGGCTTCCGCACAACCTTTTCTACACCGTGCAACATTCGTAGTGAGCCCTTTGAAAGATCGTCCACAGAGATCACATCAAAACCATTGTTGATAAGGTCTACAATAGTGTGTCCACCTATATAGCCGCAGCCACCGGTAACAAGTATTTTTTTCATCTGAAATATCGGTTTGTTATTCTTAGTACAGATGGAACTCCATGACGGCGATTTATACGCAGCCACGGATCGTGTACCATCATGCCCGGTTCATGCAGCAAATATAAGAAGACTACGAGTTGAACCAGATTTGGATATTTCAGGATATAATACTAAAACGCTTCAAAGAGAAGTGAATAACAAAGGAAAGCTAATACCGTTAACTATTCGATGAACCGGCTCAGCTCGCCTCTTTCAGCATTTCATGTTCGTTGTCAACGAAGCTCGAAGCATTTACCATTTCACGCAGAAGAGTCCTTACATCTTCATATGAGTTGAGGTAGTAAATAGCAGCTGAGATATTGCTTCCAACCTTTATGGTGATTGCATCCTCTGGCATAGCCTTAAAAGTATCTTCATCTGTGTAGTCATCTCCCACCGCAAGAATGAAATCATAATCATCCTTTTCCAGCCAACGCTTTGCCGCTCTGCCTTTGTTTACGGTTATGCTCTTCACTTCTATTACTTTGTCGCCCTGCAAAAGCTGTAGTCCGCGATCTTGAACAAAATGCTTAATATCTGCTATTAGCTCTTGCACACGAAGGTTGCCAAGTCCATTTTCTACCTTGCGGTAATGCCAGGCAAGTGAATAGCTTTTCTCTTCTATAGTGGCGCCGGGGGTCCTTCTGGCATATTGGTTCATCACATTAAAGATCTCCTGCTTCCAGCTATCGTTAAGGTCTTTCCTACTCCTCCAGAATTTACCGTAGTCCTTGTACCATGCGCCGTGTTCGGCAATAATGTCCACCGGAAGATGGCCCAGCCATTTGTCTAATGTCTGATAATCCCGTCCGCTTGTAATCACGACTTTATTGCGGGTATCTGCACAGAGGTCTGTCAGCAATTGTAACAGCTCTTCATCAGGTACTGCGCCTAGTACGTTTTTATTGAATGGCACCAATGTTCCATCGTAATCCAGAAAAATCAGACGCTTCATTCCGTAGTAGTAACGAATGGATATCTTTTGCCTGATGGAAGGGTTAATATTTCTCGTCAGCAAAGCCTGTTGCTGTGCTTTTACTTCCTCAAGCTTGTCCATAAAGTTCTTCACCCATGTGAAAATGTCGAACTTAGATACGGTTTGCTGCATTGCTGCCATTCTCCTCTTCTGCTCGTCTTCCGGCATATTCAAAGCTTCGTAAATCGTTTCTGCGAAGCCCCATATATCATTCGGATTAATTATCAGCGCTTCAGTCAGTTCGCGCGAAGCACCAGCCATTTCACTCAGCACCAATACTCCCTTCTGATCGGTTTTACTCGCAATAAATTCTTTGCTCACGAGATTCATTCCGTCGCGCATGGGTGTTACCAATGCTACATCTGCAGCTTTATATAGTGCGGAAAGCAGATGGATAGGGAAAGAACGGTAAAAGTGCTGAATAGGTTGCCAGCCAAGGGTTGAAAACCTTCCGTTGATCTCGCTAACCATCCTGTTCATCTCTTCTTTTAGCTCTCTGTATTTTGCCACACTGTCGCGCGAAGGAACCACTAGCTGTATCATAGTAACTTTTCCTCTCAGCTCAGGGTGCTGCTCAAGGAAGAGCTGGTATGCTTCCAGCCGGTCAATGATCCCCTTACTATAGTCAAGCCGATCTATGGATATGATCAGTTTGTTATGATTGATCAGTTGTCTGATCTTTCGTTCATTTCTTCTTGTATTTGAATCCTCAGCAAGCGCTCGGTATTTCTTATAGTCAATACTGATGGGAAAAGCATCTACCACCACAGTACGGCTGTCTACCCTCAATTCGTTGGCAATATTGTTCATGCCTGTTATGCGATTGGCAGCACTAATGAAGTGACGTACATCATCATAGGTATGAAAACCTATTACATCAGCTCCGAGCAGTCCGTTCAACAATTCTTTTCTCCATGGAACGAGACGAAAGACTTCATACGATGGAAACGGAATATGCTGAAAAAACCCAATACTGATCTCAGGGATTTCCTTACGCACCATCTGCGGCACAAGCATCAATTGATAATCATGTACCCAGATCACATCATCTTTACTTGCGGACTTTATGATAGCGTTAGCATACTTCTGATTTACTTTCTTATACGCCTGCCAGTACTTAGGATTGTATTGCGAATAGGTGGGGAAATAATGAAACAAAGGCCACAACGTTTCATTGGAAAAGCCTTCATAAAAATCATTGATCTCTTGTTGAGTAAGAAACACCGGGCAAAGGTTCTGTTCTACCAGATCTTTTGTTACTTTTTGCTTTTCATCCTCTCCAACTAAAGCGCCCGGCCATCCGATCCATAGATTATTTCCCTGTTTGTAAATACTTCCTAATCCGGTGGCTAATCCGCCTTCGCTTTTCTGGTAATTAATTTCTCCTTCCTTTTTAGAAATTCTAATTGGTAAACGATTAGAAACTATCAAAATTCTCTTCCCGGTATTCATAGAAGTATAATTGAGTGTCAATGATGGTGATATGCCTTCTATTTTTTAAAAAGAACATGCCAATATTCCAGACTGCTACATATATCAATTTATGGGTATCAATATGCTGGACTGCACATTAGCCTTATTTATAAAGCAGCCTCTTCCTGAAACCCTTTGCAGTAAAGGAATTGAAGAGCTTGCCGTAAAAAAACTTAACACGAGACTATATAGAGAGGAAAGTCTCTTCGCCGAAAATTATCCGTATAGTTCCAGGTGAATGCTTTTCTTATCATATCCCAGCTCTAGTAGCCTGTGTTTAGCTTCATCGATCATATTTCGCCAGCCACAAAGCATGAAAGTTGCGGGCTGTCGTTCGTTGCACAGGGCTTCATAAACAGGATGAACATAGCCTGAATATCCGTCCCATTCCTCCCGGGAAAGCGTGGGATGATAAACAAACCCCTGAACTTCAGTTTCCAGCTTTCTCATTTCACCAGCGTACAGCAGATCCTTTTGGGTTCTGCAGCCAAAAACAAGGTGTATGTTTTTATGCGGCCTTGGGTGCCAGTTAAGATAATGAGCCATACTGCGAAAGGGAGCAATGCCCGTGCCTGTGCAAATAAGAAAAAGATCACTGTTCAGATCCTCCGGCAAAGTGAATATGCCGTGTGGCCCCCGCAGTGTAAGTTCGGTGCCCTCTTTTACCTCATTGAAGAAATAGTTGGTGCCTGCGCCATTTTCTACATATACGATCAGCAGCTCAATTACATTGCTTCCATCCGGGGCCGAGGCAATGCTATAGCTTCTCCAACGCCTGTTTCTTTGCTCATGTATTGGAAGATCGAGTGTTACGAATTGTCCTGGTTTGAATTGAAAGTTTTCTGTTTCCGGCAGTTCTATCCAGTAGCGACGTGTATTATGCGTCGCCTGCTCTATTTGCTTTACAATACCTTGCTGCCATTGTGGAATCATAAACTGCAATTTAGTTAAAAGCAACAGCTTCGTCGATATGCAGTTATTCGAACGGTCTATCGGGAATCAACTGTTGCACTATCCGCTGGCGGAAGGCCGGAAGGATAATGCGGATTCTTTTGCCAGTCACGAAAATGCTCTCGTATCCACATTTTTAGTTCCAGCTCAGATGCTACGCGAGCGTAGTCATATGGCATCGGATTAGCGTTCATAAAGTAAGCAAGGGTATCGCCCTTCAAGCCTGTAAGCTGTTGCACCAGTTCAGGAGCATACCTTGACTCAATAAATTTCTGACCTTCCCAGTAATTAAAACTTTTTTGGAATCTGAATATTTGCTGACTCCTTTTAGACAGACGCTCGGCAAGAAAGGTTACCGGCGACATCACGCTTCCGCCATGTACACGGGCAAGGGCACGCTGGTAAGTGCTTTTACGCTCCATCGAATCTATCTGGTAGGGTGTATAGACGGGATGGTAAACAAACTCCTCAAGCTCATAGCTTAAGGGAAACAGTTCGATGCGCATTACGGGTGTTCCTATCGCGGCCGGAACGTTCTTCTGCTGGATTTTGAAGCCTATAAGCGAAAACGTTACCTGATCGCCTTTATTAGCAGATATGGAAAATGCTCCTTTTATGTCTGTATAAACATATTGTTTATTACTGCTGTTGAATATCGCTACCGCAGACAAAGGTGTACCGGACGTGCCGTCAACCACAGTTCCGCGTAAGGTCTGAGCATAGGATGGTAAGGCAAGTAAAATGGCTAATATGGAGGTAATAAACCGTATCAAACTTTTCGGTATAAATTTCAAAGCTATACTTTATCAGTCTTTGCAAAGGAGCGCCTGAGTGATTTAACTATCTTTTATCAATACCAGATGGTGCAAAAGAAACGCTTAATTAATTAGCATGTTTATGTTTATTTTGCTCAAAACTTAAGACCATGGCTAGTTCCTCATTTTATAACCGTTTGCAGGACGAACTAAAAGAAATAGAAACCGCAGGTTTATATAAAAAAGAACGTGTAATTGAGTCGCCGCAGGGCGCTGAGATCCTCGTGAATGGCAAAAAAGTACTGAATTTCTGTTCTAATAATTATCTGGGTTTGTCTTCGAATCCTAAGGTGATCGAGTCTGCCAAAAACACCATTGACGAACGTGGATATGGTATGAGTTCCGTTCGTTTCATATGCGGCACGCAGGACATTCATAAAGAACTGGAAGCAAAACTTTCCACCTTTCTGGGCACCGAAGACACGATCCTTTATGTGGCTTGCTTTGACGCCAACGGCGGTGTTTTCGAGCCGCTGCTGGGAGAAGAGGATGCCATCATCTCAGATGAATTAAATCACGCTTCTATCATCGATGGCGTGCGTCTTTGCAAAGCAAAGCGTGCGCGCTATCGCCACAATGATATGGAGGATCTGGAAGCGCAGTTACAGTCTTTAAAGAGTGCACGTACCCGGATGATCGTGACTGACTCGGTATTTTCTATGGATGGAACTATAGCACAGTTGGACAAGATCTGCGATCTGGCCGATAAGTATGATGCTGTCGTGATGATCGATGAAAGTCATTCTTCTGGATTTATGGGCAAAACAGGCCGGGGCGTACATGAACTATGTGGCGTTATGGGACGAATAGATATCATCACCGGGACATTAGGGAAGGCATTAGGCGGCGCTTCGGGCGGTTTTACCAGCGGAAAGAAAGAAGTCGTGGAAATGCTGCGTCAACGTAGCCGTCCATATCTGTTTTCTAATACGCTCGCGCCTTCTGTTGTCGGAGCTTCGATCACTGTATTAGACATGCTGAGCGAGACGACGGCACTTCGCGACAAACTTGAGGAGAATACGACTTACTTCCGTAGCAAAATGACCGCTGCTGGTTTTGATATAAAACCAGGCACGCATCCCATTACGCCGATCATGCTGTATGATGCGGTACTGGCACAGAAAATGGCAACTGGGCTTTTAGAGGAAGGTATTTATGTTACTGGATTCTTCTACCCGGTAGTTCCAAAAGGCCAGGCTCGTATACGTGTGCAGATATCGGCAGCACATGACCGCCAGCATTTAGATAAGGCCATTGCAGCGTTTACCAAAGTAGGCAAAGAGCTGGGGGTGATAAAAGAAGCGGTAGCTTAACCAAAAAACAATAATACGAGGTTGCATTTAATCGGTGCAACCTCTTTTTTTGTGTCGGCCGCAGAAATTTAGATAATCTGTAAGTTAAGTTCAAAAACCGGCGGGAAATTTCAGTTTCGAACTCAATTGGATTCAATTAGCCACCGAGGAAATTCCTTTTATCACAATCTGAATTCCATTTCTCACAAACTGAATTCCTTTTGTTAGAAACTGGATTCCTTTTGTCACGAACTGAATTCCTTTTGTCACGAACCGAATTCCTTTTGCCACAAACTGAATTCCTTTTGCCTCAAACTGGATTCCTTTTGTCACGAACTGAATTCCTTTTCTCATAAACCGAATTCCTTTTGCCACAAACTGAATTCCTTTTGCCACAAACTGAATTCCTTTTGCCACGAACTGAATTCCTTTTCTCATAAAACGAATTCCTTTTCTTGTAAACTGAATTCCTTTTAGCAAAAAACGGATTCCTTTTATGGGAAACTGGATTCCTTTTGCCTCAGACAGATACGAAACAGGCATTAACTGTATCAAAGCTCTCTTGATCGCGACTAACTTGCAGTAATTCTCTACTTTTAGCCCCTCAAGTATTCCATAGCTCCATGACTCCGGCCAAATACCTTCTTTATCGCTTAAACTTTCATAAGCTTTTAAAAAAACAGGCGGATCAACTATCAAAGTTTGTTCACTACCTGAAGTTTGCAGAATGGGTCTCTCAAAACCAGGATCTTGAACTGAATGATTTCCGCGCACCGGGAAGTGATTATAAGAGACGTTATCTGGTTCACGAATATCTGAGTAATAATAAAATTCTAAATGCGCCGGTCAGTTATCTTGAATTTGGTGTTGCAGACGGGGAAACGCTTTTTTGGTGGCTCGATAAGAATACAAACCCTGATTCCCGATTCTTTGGCTTCGATACTTTTACCGGTCTTCCAGAGGACTGGGGCAATTATAAAAAAGGGACTTTCGACCTGAAGGGAATAAAGCCGCAAGTGGCTGATTCCCGCGTCTCTCTTTATAAAGGACTGTTTCAGGAAACGCTTTTCGGGTTCCTTCAATCCTTTGACAATAGCAGAAAAAACTTCATTCTTTTAGATGCAGATCTATATAGCTCTACCCTTTTCGTCTTAACCACCATCGCTCCATACCTTAAAACAGGCGATATTCTTTTATTTGACGAGTTCTCGGCCCAGGAGCATGAGTTTTTAGCGTATATGCACTTTCTCAAGGCTTTTCCTCATATTCGTGTTAGAACTTTAGCGGCGGCTAATAACTATGCATGTGTCGCCTTTGAGGTGGTAGCGTGAGGGAAAGGACAGGCAGAACTCAAAACAGCCTTCATCCAAAAATGCTATAACAAAAAAAAGAGACTGTCCGAAAACAGTCTCTTTCAATTTCGCTAAACACAAGAGTTTATTTCTTCTTCTTTGTAGTCTTAGCGGCTGTCTTTTTAGGAGCAGCATTCTTTTTAGGAGCTGCTGCCTTTTTAGGGGCCGCTGCTTTCTTTGGAGCTGCCGCCTTTTTAGGAGCTGCAGCTTTTTTAGGTGCCGCTGCTTTTTTAGGAGCCGCTTTTTTTGCTACAGCCTTTTTAGGAGCTGCCGCTTTCTTTGGTGCTGCTTTTTTAGGAGCCGCTTTCTTTGCTACAGCCTTTTTAGGTGCTGCTGCTTTTTTTGGCGCAGCCTTTTTAGGTGCTGCTTTCTTTGCTGCAGCTTTTTTCGGAGCTGCTTTTTTTGCTGTTGCCATAACTGTGTGAATTTAAGGGTTAAACAAAAAATCTTATGGCAAACAGCCGAGGGGGTTAGGCCTCGGCTGTAGCTGATACTTCTTTTACAGAAATTAATGTTTTAGTACGTGTTTTTCGGAATTCAACGATACCATCTTTAGTTGCGAATATGGTAAAGTCTTTACCGAGACCCACGTTATCACCTGGATGGTAAACAGTGCCGCGCTGACGAACGATGATGTTGCCTGAAACTGCAGGCTGACCACCGTATATCTTCACTCCAAGACGTTTACTCTGCGAGTCCCGGCCATTCTTTACACTACCTTCACCTTTTTTATGTGCCATTTTCTATACTTCGTTTTACGAATTTACAAAAGAAATTTTCAATTATGCAATATCGTTGATCTTGATCTTTGTCAAGTACTGACGATGACCGTTTAACTTCTGATATCCTTTGCGGCGCTTCTTTTTAAAGATAAGTACTTTATCACCCTTCAGGTGATCCACAATTTCAGCCTGCACTTTTACAGATCCCGCCAATGAAATATTACCTTCATTACCCGACATCAGCACTTCTGAAAATTCTACCTTATCACCTGCATTACCGCTAAGGCGATGAACGAACAATTCCTGGTCTTTAGAAACCTTAAATTGTTGACCTGCTATGTTTACAATCGCGAACATGACTACCCAAAATAATTTGGCGCAAAGGTAACTAACTTTTTTTATTTTCTGCAAATAAAAATTTAATTATTGCTAATCCTTTAGCCAATGATACAGCTTATCCGGCTGCAATTCTTCAACTCTGACTCATAATTGTACTTTTGCTTTCCCTTTATTGGACTTAGCAGAATGAAGATCAAATCAATTTTAGCCAAACCTTACGCAGCGATAATTCACAGCAAGATCAGGAAAGGGATGGCTACGGCAGTTGCAGACCAGCAAAGCATATTGCAGCAGCTTCTGAAGACCGGCCGTAATACTTTCTTCGGTAAAGAGCATCAGCTTGAGAACGTAAAATCGTATGAGGAATATAAAGCTACCGTTCCCATCCGGGATTATGAAGCATTTAAGCCTTACATAGAGCAAATAAAGAGTGGCCAGCAAAATGTGTTGTGGAAAGGGAAGCCTATCTATTTTGCAAAAACATCAGGCACTACAAGCGGCGTAAAGTATATACCGATCAGTAAGGACTCCATCAGCAATCATATAAATACTGCTCGCAATGCGCTTTTGTGCTATATGGTAGAGAGCGGCAATACCAGCTTTGCAGACGGTAAGATGATCTTTCTGTCCGGCTCTCCCGTTCTGGAAAGAGTTGGCGGCATTCCTGCAGGCAGGCTTAGCGGCATTGTGAATCACTTTGTGCCTGGCTATCTGCGCAGCAATCAGCTCCCTTCCTACGAAACCAATTGCATAGAAGACTGGGAAGTGAAGCTGGAAAAGATAGTGGAGGAAACACTTGATCAGGACATGACACTGATTAGCGGTATACCACCCTGGATGCAGATGTATTTCGACTGGCTGACGGAAAAGAGCGGTGGTGAAAAGATCAAAAATATCTTTCCTAATCTGCAGGTGATCGTGCATGGAGGGGTGAACTTTGA
>DATJDP010000063.1:0-19440 GCA_035497355.1 Flavipsychrobacter sp. | reverse complement strand
TTCTGTTTTTCCATAGTCTTCTACATCTGAAAAAAGAATATCAACGCCCAGGTCTTTAGACAACGGCTTTTGTTGTATTGCTCTTGCTACTTCCAGTAGGACAGCTACGCCGCTTCCTCCGTCGTCTGCTGCTAGTATTGGTTGATCTTTATCCTTTACATCCATATCTGCCCACGGACGGCTATCCCAATGAGCCAGCAGTAAAATTCTCGTTTTAGCATGGGGGTTAATCGTTCCAATCAGGTTGATACATGGAAGCATTTTGCCGTCTCCCGCCTTCACTTGCACATCTTGTACGTAAACGGTATCGCAAAAGTCCTCAAGTTTCTGTTTCATCCAGGCTGCTGCCGTTTTTTGAGCCGCTGTGCCGGGAACACGTGGTCCGAAAGAAACCTGCTTCTCTACATAGGCATAGGCAGAATCGGCGTTGAAAGCCGGGGTTTCAACTTTTTGTGAAGGCTGTTCGCTCTCTGTAGTGTTTTCTTCTGATTGATTTTTGCAGGAAATGATAAAACAAGAGCAGCTGATGGTTGTCAGTACAAAAAAGATTTTGAGGGAATTCCGTATCATAAAAAATGCCTTGCCATTTTACGGCAAGGCAATGTAAAAAAGTTTTAGTAAAGTCTATTCTTTAACCTTTACTTCTGCCACCTGAGCAACCGCTTTGTCCGCCGATTCACTGTTATGGACAAAAGCAACAATGCGACAGTTATCAAGATTCCATTCCGAACTCTTAGGGGTATAAATAAAAGTGCGTTCGTAAACACGTCCGGGCAATTTAGTATCAACAGTATCTAAGATGCTGGCGCCAATAACAGGTGTGAGAAAATCCCTAAAAACGTGATTGTGAACATAATTAGGATCATGATGGTCGGGATAAAGTTGTACATCCACCAGGTTATCTTCCAGTACCCATACACTTAAATGTTGTTTAACGCTTATTGAAGCGGTGTAAACAACTTTAACCTTTACGACAACTTTGTTATGAGTAGAGTCATATTTGCTTGTAAGATCGATATTAACCGGAGATGCCAGCGCCCTTCTTTGATCAATGTAAGAAGGCCACGCTACTCTCGTAGTAATAAAGTATTCAGACCCTTGTTTTACGCGATCAATAGCTGCTGCTGGTTTGGGAGGATTTTCTCCGAAGTAAGAATTGATCATGTTTAGGACATCGCTGTTTTGGAAATTATACTTAGATTCTCCTTCTACAGGGTCTGTCAATGAACCAGCATGCAATCCTGCAATTATGATACTACCGGGATGGCTTTCTTCGTAGGTTTTTAGAATCTGAGCGCCATCAGGGCAGTTCGTGCACTGGACACCGGTATATTCTTCAACGAGCACCTTTTTAGAATCCGCTGCCGGTACCGCTTCTGTATAGGTTGTGTCAAAAGCACGTTCGTGAAAACTTGTATCAACGACAACGGGTGTAAGGTCAATAGAAGGGCCGACTTCTTTACACGCGTTTATGCCGGATAAAATAATTGCACTGCTGGCAACTAAAATGATTTTTTTCATCGCTCTTTTAAAAGGGTACGAATTTAAACAAACTTTATTACTTGCACTTCTAAAACCTTTATAGCACAATTCTTTTAACTTTACCCGGTTAATATTTTTAATAGTTATGGAAGAAAGCAAGCGTCAAAAACAGGTCGGTAAATTAGTGAAAGAAGAATTGGGTGATATTTTCCAACGCGAAGGATACAATGTCGTAGATGGAGGCATGGTATCTATCTCAAAGGTGATGATGACTCCCGATTTGCTGGAAGCGAGGGTGTATTTGAGTTTGTTTCAGATAAAAGAGCCGGCGCATTTGCTACAACAGATAAAAGAGAAGGGTTGGGAGTTCCGGAAACTATTAGGAGAGCGCCTCAGGAATCAGCTTCGCAGGGTTCCCGATCTCCAGTTTTTCAATGACGATACCCTCGACTACGTTTTTAAAATGGAAGATCTTTTTAAAAAGATAAATGAAGAACGAGAGCAGCGGGCAAAGGGAAATGAAGGGAAAGAAACAAATGCAGCAAAAGAAGGGAACGAGTAAGTGAGCTTTTTTTGTTCTTTTTGATCGGTTCCTTCATTTATTCTTTCATCATATTCAGCGCTATCTTCTACAAATGTTTCTTTCCTGGCAACTGGCATGGCGGTATTTAAGAGGTAAGCGGGCAAACGTAGTGCCCATTTTATCCCGTATTAGCATGGTAGCCATTGCTGTAGGCAGTTGTGCTATGATCGTCTTGTTTTCTATTTTCAACGGCTTTGAGTATCTGATTAAGGACTTATATAAGGCATTCTATCCCGAACTTAAGGTTACAGTGGTCAAAGGCAAGTTTTTTGAGCTTGACAGCAGTAAATTGGTTCAGCTTAAAAATATTAATGGTATTACGGCCATAACCAAAGTGCTTGAAGATAATGTGCTGCTAAATGCGAATGATGAACAACAGGTGGCAGTAGTGAAGGGTATAGAAGCCAACTTCCTGAGTGTTAATAATATAAAGCCTTACATCTCTGAGGGGGCTGCCACTGTAGTCGACCATCCTGTTCCTACCGCAATTATCGGATTGCAGATGGCCAATCAGCTGGGTGTTCAGATCGACAACGTTTTTAGCAGGTTGTCTCTTTATTATCCAAATGTAGAAATTGAGAATATTGCATTGAATCCTCAATCGGCTTTCCGTAGTATGCAGCTGAAGCCGCAGGGTATTTTCAGAATCCAGGATGAATTTGATGGGAAGTACATCCTTGCTCCGCTTCATAAAGTACAGGAGCTATTTGATCAGCCTGGTAAGTATTCCAGTCTGGAAATGAAAATTAACGCTAATGCCGATCCAGACCATATAAAGTCGCGAATACAAAAGATTCTGGGAGAACACTATTTGGTTGCGACCCGCTTCGAGCAAAATCGTACACTTTATATGGTGATGAGTACGGAAAAGTGGGCAGTTTACGGAATCTTATTGTTAGTGCTGCTTATTGCGTCTTTTAATATGATAGGAGCTCTGACTATGTTGGTCCTTGAGAAACAAAGAGACATAACGATACTAAAAGCGATGGGAGCCGAAAACAAGGTTGTCCGTAGTATTTTCATTACAGAAGGTATGTTGTGGGCAGTGATCGGCGGCACTATCGGCATCCTTGCTGGCGCATTGTTCTGTGTTGGTCAGCAGCAGTTTCACTGGATCAAGCTTCGGGGCGCATTCATTATTGATGCCTACCCCGTAATGATGAAGTGGACAGACTTTGTGCTTGTTTTCGTTACGGTTACCTTCGTAGGGCTGCTGGCAGCGGCCTATCCCGCTATCCGCTCCGTTCGTGTAGAAGATCCAAGTTTAAAGACAACCTGATCTTTTTTACATTTTTTCCGGCAACCGTATACCGCAAAGATGCATTGCATGGCGAAGAATAGATGCCGTCATAATAATTAGTAGCAGACGTAGTTGTTTCTTTTCCTCGTTCTCGGCTTTTGCTATACTGTGCCCGTCGTAAAATGAGTTGAACTGCTGTGCTAGCTGGAAAGAGTAGTTACACAGTGTTCCCGGATTCATTTCTTCGGCGGCTGCTTCTAAAATACCCGGATACTGTTCTAGTATCAACGCCAATTGTTTTTCGCCCTGTGTCAGTGCATGGGATAAACTTAAAGATTGAAATTTTGTACTATCCGGTCGCAACGGGCAACCTTCTTTTCTCAGGATAGAGCAGATACGTGCATGCGCATATTGAATGAATGTAGCCGTAAAGCCATGGAGATCAATAGATTCTTTCGGATCGAAAATCATCTTCTTTTTGGGATCAACACGCAGCAGATAAAACTTAAGTGCTCCTAACCCTATCGTTTCATATAGTTTTTCAAGTTCTTCCTGCGTAAAGCCCTCTGTTTTTCCTGCCAGTTCAGTCTGTTCTTTTGATAGCCGGATCATCTCATCTATCATGTCATCTGCATCCACTACAGTGCCTTCGCGGCTTTTCATTCTGCCTGACGGCAGCTCCACCATACCGTAAGAAAGGTGATAAATGCCATCCGCGCAGGGCTCGCCCAGCTTCTTGAGGATCAGCTTAAGCACCTGCATATGGTAGTTTTGTTCGTCTGCAATTACATAGATGCTTTCGTCGAGCTTGTAATCGTTATATTTCAGCTTTGCAGTGCCAAGATCCTGGGTCATGTAAACAGATGTGCCATCAGCACGAAGCAAAAGCTTTTCGTCTAGCCCGTCAGCAGTAAGATCGATCCAGACAGAACCGTTCTCTTTTGTGAAGAGAACGCCTTTTTGAAGACCCTCTTCTACAAGGTTCTTGCCAAGGAGATAGGTGTCGCTTTCGTAATACATTTTGTCGAAATCAACGCCAAGTTTTTGATAACTTTCATCGAATCCTTTGTATACCCATCCGTTCATTGTTTCCCAAAGGTCTCGAACATCAGCATCAGAAGCCTCCCATTTCCGCAGCATTTCTTGCGCGTCTTTCATAATCGGGGCTTCTTTCTCAGCTTGTGCCTCCTCCATACCGTGTGCTTTCAACGCGGCAACTTCTTCTTTGTAAGCGTCATTGAACCTAACATAGTAGTCGCCCACCAGATGATCGCCCTTTATTCCTGTAGTCTCCGGCGTTGCGCCGTTGGCGTACCGCTCCCATGCTATCATCGATTTGCAGATATGAATGCCCCGATCATTAATAAGGTTGGCTTTAACTACCTGGTTGCCATTTGCCTTCAATATTTCCGCTACGGCATAGCCAAGGAAAATATTCCTTAAATGGCCGAAATGTAGTGGCTTATTGGTATTTGGGGAAGAATATTCCACCATTATCCGGCGATCTTTTTTTGTTTTTTCTCCAAAATGAAGATCGTTGAAGTGATTCTGAAGAAAAGATGCCCAATAAGTATCTCGAACGGAAAGATTCAAAAAACCGCTTACTATTTCGAAGCCGGAGAAAAGTTCGGTCTTCTCCAGCAGATAGTTGCCCAGTTGACTGCCAAGTATGTCCGGCTTTTGTCGCAATAGCTTTAAAAAGGGGAAGAGCACAACGGTATAGTCTCCGGTGAATTCTGGTTTGGTTTGATTAACAGCAACCATGCCTGCCGTTATCTCAGCTTCAGGAAATAAATGTTTTAGTGCGTCTTCAGCAGCCTTTTTTATTTGCGCAATGAGCGTCATCTGTTTTTCTGGTTTGAAGGCAAAAATAATTGATTGGAGCGATGATGGCGCGACAAACGACCAAGTGTTGCAAATCAGGGTGAATATTTGTCATTTAACAATCAGAAATGGTATTTTCTTGTTTGCTACTTACCAGAACCATTATCTTTGTTTGCTTCGTTATACATGCACATGAAAAAATTTCTTTTACCGGTACTCCTTTTCACATCTGTTCTGGGGATACAAAGCTGTTCTGAGGATTTTGAAGTAGCAGCGCCTTATAAAAACATTACGGTTGTTTACGGGATGCTTAATATTAAGGATACCGCACATTACGTCCGTATTCAAAAGGCTTTTCTTGATGAAAACAAGAATGCTCTCGAAATGGCAAAGGTGGCAGATTCTAATTTTTATCCCGAATCTGCGCTTGATGTGAAGATTAAGGAAATAAGCAATGGGCATATAGTGGGGGCACCTATAACGTTGACACGTGTTGATATGAACCAGGAGGGCTATGCTAAAGATTCCGGAATTTTTTTCCAGGCGCCTAATTATGCATATAAGTTTAAAAGAGATCTCAATCTCACCTATCAGTATCGCCTCGTCGTTGAAAATACTGTTACAGGAATAAAGGATTCCGCTGATATCAACATTATCGACTCCTCATACCTTACTATCAGAGGAGATAATCTTGCCCCTACTAATCCAAATGCTGCTGTGAATTTGAATTTTGCGAATGCAAATTTCGCAACTAACCAATATAAATTGTTTATCGATCCAGGTCCCGTGACTTCTTCTAACCGCCCAAGCTATCTCGAAGGAATAATTCGCTTTCGTTGGATGGAAAAGGACCTGGCAACAGGCCATCAGGCAGATAAATCGGCGGATTTCTTTTTTTCTAGTGCCGATGTATCAACCGGAGATCCGCTGAGTGCAACTAATGTTTCTTTTTACAATTTCCTAAAAGAAGCAATGAAACCAGCTCCTACAGGTGTTGCGCGGTATATGGACTCAGCATATTTATATATCTATGGGGCAGGAGATGCTTATCTTTCTTATATCAATACCCTTGCCATTCAGTCAACTGGACTTTCGGCTGATCAGATAAAGCCAACCTTCACCAACATTAAGGGGAAAGACGTGTTTGGCCTGTTTACTTCGCGCACGTTCCGCTTCAAAAAGCTTCTAATTGATCAATCTACGCTGGACTCACTAAAAAGTAGTTCGAGGGTACAGGAGCTGAATATACAAGGACGAACTCCTTAGTGTTTACCTTTTTTCAAAATAGGGTTGCATCAGCGTACGATGCAACCCTATTTTATTGCCTATGGAGCAAGTCGATAAGAACGGCTTTCAGGTAAAAAGAAAAATCGATTATTTAATGGACTACAGTCTGACTCGACTCTGCTTAAAGCCGATATTAGCATTAGATTGACATAAAATCACATCAGTTTTCCGCTACATGCGGTCATTAGGCTCCAATATGACATCAATTTGCTTCAATGTGACATCAGTTCATCACAATTGAGCTCATTACGCTGCAGCGTGCACTAGTCCGCTCCTAAACGATATAAGGAACAGTTTATGTTGAATTGGCATGTGTTCCCCTCTTGATAACTAGGTTGGGCTGTTAGGAGTGTCAGTGCGGCTGACAATATTGCGGACATTATTCGACTGGCATATTCATTGACGAATAGTCTGCAGTAACCCAATTAAATAAAATACTAATAAAAGATAATTATGGCAAAGATTATTGGCATTGACTTAGGAACTACTAACTCGTGCGTAGCTGTGATGGAAGGTAATGAGCCGGTGGTTATTCCAAACGATGAAGGACGCCGTACTACCCCTTCGGTAGTAGCGTTTCTAAAGAATGGCGAACGTAAAGTTGGAGATCCTGCAAAACGCCAGGCTATTACCAATCCTACGAATACTATTATGTCCATTAAGCGTTATATGGGACGTCGCTTTGATGAAGTAACCGGCGAAATGACGCACAACTCGTACAAAATTGTAAAAGGCGATAACAATACACCGCGGGTAGATATCGATGGTCGTATGTATACTCCACAGGAGATTTCTGCAATGATCCTTCAGAAAATGAAGAAAACAGCAGAGGATTTCCTGGGTCAGGAGGTGAAGGAAGCAGTAATTACCGTTCCTGCTTACTTTAATGACGCTCAACGTCAGGCGACCAAAGAAGCTGGCGAAATAGCAGGCTTAAACGTTCGCCGGATTATAAACGAGCCTACAGCCGCAGCCCTTGCCTACGGTATGGATAAACAGCACAAAGATTCTAAGATCGCTGTATTTGACCTTGGTGGCGGTACTTTCGATATCTCTATTCTTGAATTAGGGGATGGTGTATTCGAAGTAAAATCTACAAACGGAGACACCCATCTTGGTGGTGATGACTTTGATAAAGTGATCATGGACTGGCTGTCGGAAGAATTTAAGAAAGATGAAGCAGTTGATCTTCACAAAGACCCCATGGCATGGCAACGTCTGAAAGAAGCTGCGGAAAAGGCAAAGATCGAGTTGTCTTCTTCTCAGGAAACTGAAATAAACTTACCATACATCACTGCAGTTGATGGCGCTCCTAAGCACCTGGTTCGCAAACTGACTCGTGCTAAGTTTGAGCAGTTGGCTGACAAGCTTGTTGAGCGTACATTGGAGCCTTGCCGTAAGGCGTTGAAAGACGCAGGAATGAACACTTCGGATATTGATGAAGTGATCCTCGTTGGTGGTTCTACACGTATTCCGAAAGTACAGGAAGTAGTAGAGAAGTTTTTCGGTAAAAAGCCGCACAGAGGGGTTAATCCGGATGAAGTGGTAGCTATCGGAGCAGCTATACAGGGTGGCGTATTGACAGGAGATGTAAAAGACGTCTTGCTGCTTGATGTTACGCCACTGTCTCTCGGTATTGAAACCATGGGTGGTGTGATGACCAAACTGATAGATGCAAATACTACTATCCCTACGAAGAAAAGCGAAGTGTTTTCTACAGCTAGTGATAACCAGCCGAGCGTTGAGATCAACGTACTACAGGGCGAGCGTCCTATGGCAAAAGACAATAAATCGCTCGGGCGCTTTATCCTTGACGGAATTCCACCGGCACCACGTGGTATACCTCAGGTAGAAGTAATCTTTGATATTGATGCTAACGGCATACTCCATGTGACTGCAAAAGATAAAGGAACCGGTAAGCAACAAAACATCAGGATCGAAGCTGGATCTGGTTTAAGCAAGGACGAGATTGAAAAGATGAAGAATGAAGCTAAGGCAAACGAAGAATCCGATAAGAAGATTCGTGAACGTGTAGAGAAAATGAATATGGCAGATGGTTTGATCTTCAATTCTGAAAAGCAACTGAAAGAGTACGGAGATAAGATACCTGCAGATGAAAAATCGAAGATTGAAGAGTCTCTTACTAAGCTGAAAGATGCCCATAAGTCTGAAGATTTGGATGCCATGGATAAGGCGATGGAAGAGCTAAATGCATCATGGCAAACAGCAAGCCAGCATATCTACAACGCCCAGCAGCAAGCTGGAGATCAGGGACAACAACAACAAGGCCCTGAAGCAACAGGAAACAATGACGGTGGTGTAGCTGATGCTGAATATGAAGAAGTGAAATAGGTAGCTGAATAAATATAATAAAGAGCATGTCGAAAGGCATGCTCTTTATTTTTTAAGAAAACTTTTGAACCTTAAGGTATGCGGAGGAATGCTTTTTCTGCTGATGTCTGTAAAAAGGAAACATTATGAAAGGATCAGGAAATCAGGCAAATCGGCAAAGCAAACAGTACATTTCCAATATTCCACGTCCTGAGAATAAAGACGACCTGGATAGCAGAGAAAGGAAGGATAACAACTATACGGAACGCTCTAACAAGCAAGGTAAGAAGCCGAACAGCAGAGATAAAGATAAATATGGAGCATAATTCAGAGAGGGCCTTTAGCCCTCTTTTTATTTTCTGGCAAACGTAATGAAATCGGTCCCCGGAACCTTTCTAACCCCGCACTGCCTCATCATTGTTATCAATTGCCCCCGGTGGTATGTAGCATGGTTGAACAGATGCATCAGCACGTCGCATACCGGCGTTTTAAACGATTGCTTTTTTCTGTCGTAGTACTGTAAGACGTGAGAAAATGATTTGTCTTCATATTGGTCACCCACAAACTTTCGTAGCTCTAACGAAACGTCCTGCCAGAGCATACACCCTTGCTCAAAACTTCCATTAAAAACGCCTTCTATCCATATGGGTTGCTCTGCAAGCTGCAGGCGTTGCAGCCAGATATATTCTGCGCTCCAGGCATGATAAACAGTTTTACGAATAGTAGGAAAACTGCTCTCTATCTTTTGATCTATTTGTTCTTCGTCCAGTTGCAGCAGCGTGTCAATAATTCTTTTGTTAGCCCAAATGTTGTAGTCTGCGTATCGTAGTAATGTTTCCTTCATTGTATCCTGTAACTTTGCGGACTAAAATTAGTAACTCTGGTAATGGCAGCCGCTAAGATTTTTGGACTTGATACGGTGTGTATCCATGGTGGTCACAAGGAAGAAAGCAACCGTGCACACCTCACACCTATCTACGCTTCCAGCACTTATACGTTCGAGTCCACTGAGCAGGCTGCAGCTATTTTTCAGGGCGAGGAGAAAGGCTATGTGTATGGACGTTTCGGAAACCCGACCATTAATGAAGCGGAGGAAAAGATCGCATTGCTGGAGGCTTACGGGTTAAAAGATGCTGAAGGCGAACCGCTGCGATTAAAAGCGATCCTTCATGCCTCGGGAATGGCGGCAATTACAACGATGTTGCTCAGCAATCTTAAAGCGGGCGATAAGATCATTACGCATTTGTCGTTGTACGGCGGAACGCAGGAAATGATTGATAAGATTCTTCCAAACCTCGGTATAGAGGCAGTTATTGTCAACTTTCACGATCTTGATGCCGTTGGCAAAGCTATTCTTTCCGACAACAGCATTAAGCTGATGTACATCGAAACGCCTGCTAACCCAACATTGCAATGCGTTGATCTCTCTGCCCTTTCCTCACTTGGGAAAGCGCACGGCCTTATCGTCTGCGCCGATAATACCTTTGCCACGCCTTATTTGCAACAACCATTCAGGTACGAAGTTGACTTTGTGATGCACTCAACTACAAAGTTTTTAAACGGCCACGGAACAGCTGTTGGGGGTGTGTTAGTCGGAAGGGATTTAGGAAGAATGAACAGCATTGTAACAAAGACTCATCGGTTACTCGGCGGCAATAGCAACGCTTTTGAAGCATTTTTACTGACAAATGGCTTACGTACATTTTCCCTTCGAATGGAGAGACATTGCAGCAATGCACAGCAAGTAGCGACATTCTTATCAAAACATACTGCGGTTTCTAAAGTCAACTACCTCGGGCTGGAAGACCACCCCGATCATCAGATAGCGATGAAGCAAATGAAACATGCCGGGGCAATGCTGAGCTTTGAGCTGAAGGGTGGGTATGAAGCAGGCGTACAGTTCATGAACAACCTGCAGCTTTGCACCAATGCCGTATCGCTTGGCACCTGCGATACACTGGTTTCACATCCTGCTTCTACCACCCATGTAGGTGTGCCACGGGAAAAGAGGATTGAATTCGGCATTACCGATGGCTTGATAAGAATGAGTGTAGGGCTCGAAAATATAGAAGATATCATGGCCGATTTAGAACAGAGTCTGCACATAATAAACAACAATAAGTAAAAGCCGGGCGTCTTCGCGCCTTCGCGATAAAAAAGAACACATGCACACAGCTTATATTATTGACGCGATAAGAACCCCCATAGGAAAACATGGCGGCGCATTGGCCACGGTGAGACCTGACGATCTCCTTGCGCTTGTCATCAAAACACTAATTGAAAGAAACCCCGGCGTTGACGTCAATGCCATCGAAGATGTTATTGCCGGTGCTGCTAACCAGGCCGGTGAGGATAATAGAAACGTTGCCCGTATGGCGGCATTGCTTGCCGGGTTGCCTGTGACCGTCGGTGGCAATACAGTAAATCGTCTTTGTGCTTCCGGTTTGCAGGCGGTGATGGACGCATCCCGCGCCATCATGTGCGGCGACGGAGAAATCTACATCGCAGGTGGTGTAGAAAGTATGACTCGTGCCCCTTTTGCGATGGCAAAAGCAGAAACGGCCTACTCGCGTAAGGTCGAGATTTTTGACACGAGTATCGGATGGCGTTTCATCAATGACAGGTTGAGTAGTATTCATTATCCCTATGCCATGGGGGAGACAGCAGAGAATGTGGCTGAGCGCTGGAATATATCGCGCGAGGAGCAGGATCGCTTTGCGTTTGACAGTCAGGAAAAGTATTTTGCAGCCAATGAAGCGGGTAAATTCAAGCAAGAGATTGTACCGGTAACTGTGGATCTCGGAAAGGGAAAGACCTTTATTTTTGATACAGATGAGCACCCTCGTCAGTCACCATTAGAAAAGCTTGCTTCACTAAAACCCGCATTCAGGAAAGGAGGAACAGTGACGGCAGCAAATAGCAGCGGTGTAAATGATGGTGCTGCTGCTCTGATAATAGCTTCGGAAGAGGCGGTGAAGAAATACAATCTGAAACCTATGGCGAAGGTCGTATCAATGGCCATTGCTGGCGTAGATCCTGCAATAATGGGCGTAGGACCTGTGCCAGCCTCGCAAAAAGCGCTAAAGCGCGCAGGCCTTACGGTAGGAGATCTTGACCTGATAGAACTGAATGAGGCTTTTGCATCTCAAAGCATAGCCTGCATCCGAGACTTAGAACTCGATGTTTCGAAAGTGAATGTGAATGGCGGGGCAATCGCATTGGGCCATCCATTAGGTTGTAGTGGTGCCCGCATTTCTACTACCTTGCTTTATGAGATGAAACGCCGCAATGCGAAGTACGGCCTTGCAACCATGTGTATAGGGGTAGGCCAGGGTGCTGCTGTTGTTTACGAAGCGGTTGGCTGATTTACGGACTTAAACGATTTTTTGACTTTTAACTTTTGAACTTTGCACCAGAAAATTGACATCCACACGCACATCATGCCCGAAAATATTCCCAACTATTTTCAAAAATTCGGGTATGGGGAGTTTATCCATTTAGAACACCATTGTCCTGGTTGTGCCAGGATGATTAAAGGCGACAAGGTATTCCGTGAAATAGAACAGAACTGTTGGGATCCTAAAGCACGGATGAAGGAAATGGATATGACTGAAGTTGGCGTTCAGGTGCTGTCAACTATTCCGGTTTTATTCAACTATTGGGCAAAGCCGGAGCATGGATTGGAAACTTCCCGCTTTTTTAATGACCATATCGCCCAATGCTGTACCCTGCATCCTGATCGTTTTATGGGTATCGGCACTGTGCCCCTGCAGGACATTGACATGGCAATAAAGGAGATGGAGCGCTGTGTAAAGGAACTGAAGATGCCCGGGTTGGAAATCGGTTCCAATATTAATAATCGAAACCTTAGCGATCCGTATTTCGATCCTTTCTGGAAGGCTGCTGAAGAACTAAACTGTTGCCTGTTCATCCACCCCTGGGAGATGATGGGGCAAAAGGACATGACGAAGTACTGGCTACCCTGGCTGGTAGGTATGCCAGCAGAAACATCCCGCGCTATCTGCTCTATGATATTTGGGGGAGTTTTTGAGCGTTTCCCGAAGCTGCGGGTAGCTTTTGCGCACGGTGGCGGTAGTTTTCCCATTACTATCGGCAGAATTGAGCACGGCTTTAATGTACGTCCTGATCTTTGTGCCATCGACAATGACGTGAACCCGAGAAATTATGTTGGCAAATTCTGGATCGATTCGCTGGTTCACGATCCCAAAGCGTTGCAGTTTTTAACCGAGGTAATTGGTGAAGATAAGATTTGCCTTGGCAGCGATTATCCATTTCCGCTTGGCGAGCACCATCCCGGAAAGCTTATAGAAAGCATGAGCAGCTTTTCAAAGGAATTGAAGGATAAGCTGCTTTTTGAGAATGCGATGAAGTGGATGGGAAGATAAAGCCAGACACTTATTTGTTGTTGCCGGACTAAAAGAGATGGAAGGTTCTACCTTAATCAACGGGTCTACGCATATTATCTTTCGACATAGATGAACTAATGCCTGCTCTAAACTAAGAGGTGGTCGCTGCAACGCGTTATTTTTTTTCCTTATTCTTTCTTGGCCTTCCTTCAATGTCTGTTTCGTTTCTTTTAATCTCTTATTTGTCTGCTTCGAACTCTTATTAGTTTATCCAAAACTCTTTTGAGTTTGTCTCAATCTCAATTGAGTTTGTCCCAAACTCTTTCGAGTTGAAAAATGTTGAATTGATTTTTTGTAAACTCAATAGAGTTTGCCTCGAACTCGATAGAGTTCGTCTCAAACTCAATAGAGTTCGATTCAAACTCATATTGGCAAGCCTTGGACAAATATGAGTTTGAGGCGCACAAATAAGAGTTTTACTCAGACAAATGAGAGATTGGCCGGGACAAATATGAGTTTTAACCGAACAAATAAGAGTTTGAGGCAAACAAATAAGAGTTTGGAGGAATCTTTAAAGAGTTTGGTAAAATCTTTAAAGAGTTTGAGAAAATGACCTTTTAACCGTCGTTCGGTGAGGCTTCTGCTACGCCCGGCCGCGGAAAATCTGCTTTCTATTTATGTTCGCTATTGATAGTCCTACGCCCCTCCCTGGTTTGCTCTACGCTTTTCCTCTTCTGCGCCACTGCTATGCCTTCTTGTTTGTGGCACCGTTTTCTTTCCGAGGCGGTAAGTGAAGGAAATATTAGCAACACGCGTTTCGCGCTCTGCAATAAAGTCTTCTCTATAACCGGTGTACACTGAAGTAGCGCTCGGATAGCCCGTCCAGAAGATGTCCTGGATATTGAGTCTCAGGGTCGCTCTTTTATCAAATAGAAGCTTTTGAATACCAGCGTTCAACATCCATGTAGGTTGTAGGTCCATATAGCCATAAAGCTGCCTTGCCTGATACCAGCCTCCTAATTCTGCAGAGAAGTCTTTAGGAAGGAGAAAAGTGTTATTCGTGTTAATGTCAAAAGTGGGCTTGCCATCATTCAAAGGCGTATTGGCTATATTGCCTTCGTACCGGGCATAGTAAGCGTTGAAGTTCGTGACATTGCTCCACCATTTGGTAATTGAAAAGGAATAAGAACCACTTATGCCCACAAAAAGCATTCTGTCCAGGTTCTTGTTAGTTTGCACTGTTACACTGTCTTCCACGTCGCTTGGCTGAATGACCTCAGTGATTATCCCTTTATTAATCCCGTAGGTGAAGGTGGTAATGAACTTCTGCTTAAATGTGTGCGACAGCTCTACAGAATAGAAGGAAGCGGGATTCAACCTCGGATAGCCTTCACGGTATGTCGTTCTGTCAATAAAATACTTAAAAGGGTTTAGCTGTTGGTAGTTCGGGCGCTCTATTCTTCTGCTTAGCGTAAGTCCGATATCGTTGATCTTATCCAGGTGGTACTGAAATGCAAGACTTGGAAACAACTGCGTATAAGAGTAGCTGGTGTCAAACTTCTGTGTCGTCGCTTTTTGCTCAAACTCAATGTTCGTATTCTCGAGCCGTAGTCCCAGTTGTGCGCTAAATGTCGCCCATTCCTTATTCAGGTTGACATAAGCTGCATTGATATTTTCATTGTAGACAAAATGGTTGGTTCGTGAAGAGTCCACGACGTATGCGCCAGTTGTTTTTACATGGAATATCGGCTTATTATCCGCTGTTACAAAGCTTGATTTTATCCCTGCCTCAAAACGCGCATTGTCTTTTAGAGGGTTAGTATAGTCTGCCTTTGCGGAGCGGATCTGCGTAATTCCATTCAGGTCGCTTTTCAGATAGTAGTCTGGCTGGCCCTGGTTTACATCTACGTATTGATAAGTCGTTACAAAATTCTGATTGCTTTGATTGCCGAAAGCCGCATAGTCCAGGTTTATCTCCAGTTCTTTTCCGGCGCCGTCAAACTTGTGTTTTAAATAGGCATTGCCTGAATAGTTGTAATAAAAGTTCTCATGTCTTCCCGTTGTATTGAAGCGATATAGCAATTCGTCGTTCGCCCCAAATGCTTTTGAGAAATTATCGGCTTTAGGATTGAATGAGTTCGTAACGATGTTGCCGGAAATGCCAATGGTAGTTACACTGCTCAGGCTGTAATCAATGCCAACAGAAGCAATATGGTTCTTGAAGTCAAAAACTGCATTGTTATCCTGATCGTATCGAAAGAGTTGCCTGTTATTATGGCCGCTATCGAGAAACTTGCGGTTCAGCATCAGGTGATTAAACCACAACCTGTCTGAGTAATTGTAGCTTGCATAGACGTTGAATTTCTTGTTCCTATAGTTAAGGGTTGCCCCGCCCCCATACTTAGGATAGACACCTTGTCCATAAGAAAGATTAATACTTCCGTTGGCGCCTATCCGCTGGTCTTTTTTTAGAACTATATTGATGATACCAGCCGTACCTGCCGCATCATAGCGGGCACCGGGATTGGAGATGATCTCTATCTTCTCTATTGAACTTGCAGGCATACTCTTCAGCACGTTTGCCAGGTCTGCGCCAGCCATTGGTGTTTGTTTCCCGTTAATCCATATCATCACGCCCTGCTTTCCCTTCAGCGAAATATTTTCGTTATTATCCACCGTAACCCCGGGAGATCGCTGCAATACTTCCATGGCCGATGCACCAGCACTTCCAATGCTGTTCTCCACATTCACTATTAGCTTGTCGGCGTGTACCTCGATAAAAGGCTTTTTCGCCCGTACTGATACTTCATCCAGCGATGTGCTTTTTTCGGAAAGCACTATATTATTGGCGAGCATTGAAACCTTGTCAGTATAAGTATCAAAGCCATTGATCACTACTTTTAAAACATATTGTGCGTTGGCGATTCCTTCCATAGAAAATTGGCCATGCTCATCGGTAAGGGTTGCCTTTACAAGAGTATCCTTTTCTGTAAGTAGCAGTACGTTTGCGCTCGCTACACCGTTGCCTTGTTTATCAACTACTTTACCAGTTATTGTACTACCTTCTTTTCCAGCTTCGGCGGTTGTGGCATTAAAGAATAGTAGAAATAGGAGAAAGAATCGGATGCTCATGGCCTTTCATTTAGTGTCTCAAATGTATTCCCGGGCCTTTTTGTAACCCTCACCCGTCACGGGGTGAAATGACTTTTCAGGCATCCCCCTGAAGACGTGAATTGTTTTTAAGTAAACTGGAGATTAGATGCTCATTCCTCTTTGCGTGACTGTAAAAGCATTAATTTCACTTGCAGTATGAAGATTGATCTTCCCACCCTGAAGCGGGGGTTTTTTGTTGTTATGGTAATGTTGGCATTGCTACCCGTTGGGAAGCTCGATGCACAGCGTTACCCTTTCTACAATATCAATATTGAAAGCGGACTCATTCAATCGCAAGCGCGCGATCTGGCTCAGGATCCGATGGGCCATTTATGGATTGCCACCCTTGGCGGGTTGTCGCGGTATGATGGAAGAAGTTTTACTAATTATACTGTGCGGGATGGGCTACCAAGTAACGCCATCAACACTGTAAAAGTTGACAAGCAGGGAATAGTGTGGGCAGGAAGCATGCGGGGCATTTCCAAGTTCGATGGGAAAAGGTTTGTCAATTTTAAACTGATTTCTTCTGAAAATACAAACGATAATAATGTTGCAGCCATAAGGATTGCAGACGACAGCTCCGTGTGGTGTTTGAGTGCCGGTAAGGTCTTTCGCGTAAAGAATAACAAGTTGCAGCAAATACCAACACCTGACCGCCAGACGCTCATTACGGCAATACTTCCTGGAAAAGAGGCAGTGTGGATGGCAAAAAGAGGAGTATTGTTTCGCTATGTAAATAATAAATGGGATAGTCTTATTATCAGCACCGGTGACCCGAACTTCAGACCTGTTGTATTCGATATATATCAGGATAGCCGAAACCGGATATTGCTAGGTACAAACATTGGGCTCCTGAAAGTGGACAGTGGTAGGATTGTTCCTATGTACCTCAAAAATCAGGCAATACCGAGCCTTCCTGCAGTGCTTTCTATAACGGAAGATAAATCAGGGAGTATATGGCTGGGATTAGCAAGCGGGGTATTTAGGATCACAGATTCAACCTCCTATTATTTCAACAAGAAAAACGGACTGAGCAACAATAGCTTTCCAGCCATGATGACTGATATGGAAGGCAATGTATGGATGGCTTCTGACGGACAGGGAGTGTTCCGGTTCTCAGGGGCTCAGTTTACTGTGCTTGATGAAACCACCGGGCTGCCGAGTGGACAAGTGATGAGTATTGCAGGCGATAACTATGGCAGGCTTTATTTTGGTACTTATGATGCAGGCCTGTATGTGTATGAGAATGGCACGGTATTCGGTCTGCCTTTGCCTATAAAAGGCAAACCGGCTATCTATGCACTGAAGTTCTGGAAAGGCAATCTATGGCTTGGCACCGGAGGCGCAGGGTTGTGGAAGTACAACGGTTCTTACTTTTTTCAGTACACTGTTCAAAATGCGGACATCCCTTCAAATGCAATCACCTCGCTTTATACCGACGAACAGAACCGTCTTTGGATCGGTGGTTTGAGCGGTGCTGCTTATATGCAGCATGATAGCTTTCACAGGGTTCCGCTGAAGGCAACCGCGGTGCAGGACTTCATCAGTATTGGCAACGACAGTATTTTACTGGCAACGGAAAGCGGAATTAAGCTTTGTTACGACAATAACGTTTACAGCTACATCACTCATAAAGCACCTGATAGTGCTTCCCTTCAGTGTTTTGCAAAAAACGGAGATGATCTTTGGATAGGCTCCAGCAATAATGGGCTGATCTACTATAATCTTCGCACCGGACGCTCTTTTGTGCTCAATAAAAACACTGGTCTGCGGTCAGACTTTGTGTACAACCTGGTTGCAGACGATGAAGGAAACATCTGGGCAGGAACAGGCTTCGGTATACATGAAATAACAATGCAGCCCAATGGAAGTCCGACCATACGCTTTTATGGCAAAGGGCAGGGAGTGCTTGGCATGGAAAGCAACCATGGAGCTGCTTTAAAGATGCGTGATGGCAGCATCTGGTTCGGCACTACGAATGGGGTCGTCCACTATCGCCCTGAGGCAAAGACCGTAATGCCGCAACCTACAGATATTGTTATGCAATCGGTAAAGGTTTTCGGAGAAAACATCAGCGATCCCAGTTATTACGATAGTACGGACGTATGGTATAAGGTGCCATGGCAACTACATTTGCCATATAAGAAAAACACGATTGCTTTTACCTATCACGCCGTCTCCCTCAGCAGCGATGAGCAGGTGAAATACCGGTATCGGATAGATGGGCTCGATGCTCCCTGGTCGGAGTGGTCAAACACCAATACCGTTACCTTTTCGGCTTTACCTCCGGGTAATTATACTTTCCGCGTGGAATGCAGCACAGGCGGTACAGATAAGAGTATAAGATCACTTGCGTATCCTTTTGAGATCATTACGCCTTTTCAAAAGACTGCATGGTTTCGGCTCCTTATCCTTGGCGCTTGCATCTTGCTGGGTATAAGCATTCAATACATCGCCAACCAGCGAAGGCAGAACCGGATGAGACTTGTAGATCAGCTACGACGCGAAGAGCAGAACAAGGTAAGGCAAAGAACCGCAGAAGACTTCCATGACGAAGTAGGGAATAAGCTTACAAGGATCAACGTGCTGACAAATGTTTTAAAGAACAAAATCGGCACGCTTTCCCCGGATGCTGAGCGTATTATCCAGCAGATACAGGACAACACTGCACAGCTCTACAGCGGCACACGAGACATCTTATGGTCGTTGAAGCCTTCAAACGACAATCTGTATGAAATCCTGCACAGGGTAAGAGATTTTGGTGGAGAGCTTTTCCAGGATACGGAGGTGGACTTTACCTTTATTGGAACCGATGAACGATGGAATAACTATAAGCTGCCGCTCGACGTAAGCAGAAACCTTATCATGATCTTTAAAGAGGCGCTCAATAATTCTTTGAAGTACTCGAAGGCTACGATGGTGAAGCTGGAAGCCTATCTGAGAGACGATCATACCCTGCAGATGATCCTGACCGATAATGGCGAAGGGTTTGACATTCACTATGTGAAAAAAGGGCACGGTATAGACAATATGAATGTGCGCGCAGGAAGGATTCACGGGCGGCTTTATATAGACTCGATGAAGGGTAAGGGCACCATCATTACCCTTACATTCCGGTTGCCAAAGAATTCTACCCTCAAAAAGGGGATACTTAATTGATAAAACAATCAGAA
>DATJDP010000062.1:0-13167 GCA_035497355.1 Flavipsychrobacter sp. | reverse complement strand
CAAGAATTATATACGATAAAGCCGACCTCTATAAGGCAACGACGATTATCAAATCCGCACCTATTATTGAGGAAGAACTGGTGCTGCTTCAGCCTAACCAGGTTATCATTTCGCCCATCCATCTTCCGTTCCTCAAGTCGGAAATGATAGAGCAACTGATGCATAAAAAGATCATTGCCATTGCTTTCGAATCTATTAAGGATGATGCGGGCACCTATCCCATTGTCCGCTCCATGAGTGAGATAGCGGGCAATTCGGCCATTCTTACTGCTGCCAAGTATCTGAGTAATGTACATAACGGCAAAGGGATACTATTAGGCGGTATTTCCGGCGTACCTCCTGCAAAGGTGCTGATAATAGGTGCTGGTATTGTTGGAGAGTTTGCCGGCAGAACTGCTATGGGACTTGGTGCCTCTGTGAAAGTTTTTGATAATTCTATTTACCGCCTGATGCGCTTGCAGAATAACATTGGCAGAAGGTGCTTTACTTCTGTAATTGATCCTGTAACGCTGGCGGAAGAGTTGGCAAGTGCTGATGTAGCGGTAGGGGCGCTCAAGCCAATCAATGGCATTACCCCTGTAGTGGTGACGGAAGAAATGGTGAGCAATATGAAGGCCGGGTCTGTGATAGTGGATGTAAGCATAGACCGTGGTGGCTGTTTTGAAACCTCCCGCGTCACCTCCCATGAAAACCCGATCTTCAAACGCTACGATGTCATTCACTATTGTGTGCCCAACATCGCTTCCGGCGTATCGCGTACTGCTTCCCGTGCTATCAGCAATGTGCTGATGCCGATAATGCAGCAGGTGGCAGATATGGGTGGAATGGATGGCCTCATACAAGCCAAATCCGGAATAAGGAACGGGGTCTATCTATATAAAGGCTGTGTAACCAATGCACCGATTGCCAAACGATTTAATTTAAAATATACCGATCTGGATCTGCTGCTCGCCTCTCAGAGCTAAAGCTAAAACCTACCTGCTTATGCCCAACAACAGACTCAACAAAACAGTAGCCGGTTATCATCTCTTAATGCTGCTTAGCGCAGTGGACTTCCGTGTAGGAGTAGAAGAAGATAAAGTCATTCGCGATTATCTCGTTCAGGAGTTCCCTTTCCGGGTCAATCTGGACAGGGAGATGGCCATTATCAGTAATCTGAAACCTGAAGAATGGGAAGGGCATTTCCTAAAGATGATGGATGATTTTTATGACGATGCCACTGAAGAGGAAAGAAAGAAACTCCTGCAGTTTGCCATCAAGCTGACAAAGGCTGATAATGTGATCACTCAGGAAGAAAATCACTACCTCAATCTTCTGTTCGAATCGTGGAAGCCGGAAGAGGCATAATGCCGTTTTGCTAAGCTGCGGAATTGAATTTTAAGGAGTCGGGCTAAGCCCGATACCAGGCTTATCAGCTTTCGTTATTCCACAATTTTACAGCTCTGGATATCTGCGCTTAACTTAGCGTCCAAATCTTACTGCCTGTGTCGCTCAGTTGTACATATCTCCCTTACAGCGAAACAAACGCTTTTTCTCATTTGGTAATTAATTACCTGTCTCACTCGGAAAATCTGAAGCCTTTTTACCATTATGCTCCTGATAAAAAGGGAATCCGACAGGCAATAGCGGACAGGAAGAAGTTTCCGGTTGACCGGCGCCAGTTGGTTAGCGTGCTGCAGGAGCAATACAAGGATCTTTATCAGGCTGAAGCACTGCAGACAAATCTCCAACTGCTGCAAGATGAAAATACCTTTACGATCTGTACTGCGCACCAGCCCAACCTCCTTACCGGCTATCTGTATTTTGTATATAAGATCGTTCACGCCATCAAGCTCGCAAAGGACCTGAAAGCAGACTTTCCGGAACACAACTTCGTACCTGTTTATTATATAGGAAGCGAGGATAATGACCTTGACGAACTGGGAACCTTCCGGTATAACGGTCAGAAATTTGTATGGGATGCGGCAGGGCAAACGGGAGCTGTGGGAAGGATGAGTACGGAAAGTCTTAAGCCATTGCTCCATGATCTGTTGAAGCAGTTAGGACCTCCGGGCGACTTCTGTGAAGAGTTGCACCAGGTGATTACCAGCGCTTACTTACAGCACCCCACTATCAGTGCGGCTACTATATACCTTGTAAATGAACTGTTTGGGCGTTTTGGACTGGTAGTCATTGATCCTGACCATCGCAGTCTTAAAGCGGCTTTTACAGAGGTGATGAAGGACGACCTTCTGAATCAGACACCTAATAGAATAGTGGTGCAGCAGATGGAAAGTCTGGCCGCTCACCATAAAACGCAGGCACATCCACGTTCTATCAACTTGTTTTACCTGAAAGACGACCTGAGGGAGCGTATAGAAAAGCAAAGCGACGGGTGGGGTGTTGTGAACAGCAACATTCGCTGGAGCGAGGATGCCTTGCTGGAAGAGCTGGAGCAATACCCTGAACGCTTTAGTCCCAATGTCATTCTACGCGGACTGTTTCAGGAGACCATCCTGCCCAACATTGCTTTTATTGGTGGGGGCTCGGAAGTGGCCTATTGGCTGCAACTGAAAACGCTTTTCGAGCATTATAAGGTCTTTTATCCCGTTATTTTCCTGCGCCAGTCCGTGCTGTGGGTTACGGGCAAGGAAGGCAAACTGCGTCAACAACTGGAATTGTCTATCTCTGATATTTTTAAGCCTGAAACGGAACTCATACACGAGTTTGTGAAGAAGAACAGTGTGGACGACTGGCAGGTGGATAATGAAATGAAAGCACTGGAGCAGTTGCTGGGTCAGCTGAAGCAAAAGGCCGTTGTCGTTGATCCTACCTTGCGTGCCTCTGCCGATGCAGCCCTTGCGCGCATGCGCCACCAGGTGCAGGTGCTGGAAAAGAAGATGCTACGGGCTGAAAAGCGGAAGCTGCAGGACCGTATCCTAAAAATAGCGAAGCTCAAAGACCATTTGTTTCCTAAAGGAAGCCTGCAGGAGCGCACTGAGAACTTTATGCCATTTTACCTGATATATGGCAAGTCCTTTTTCGATGCCTTGATGGAGTACATGGCTCCCCTGCAGCAGCAATTCCTGGTAATTGAAGATCATCAGTAAGGCATCATTTTTATATTGTTTGTCTCTACATTTGCGAATAGCTAAAACAAGTTTATGAAACGTATATACACACTTTTACTGGTAGCAATGCTGCCTCTTTCATGCTTTGCCCAAAAGCTGGACATCGGACTAGGGGTGAAGGCCGGGGCAAACTTTAGCCAGATCAATGGCAAGTATTGGGAAAACGGCTACAAAGCCAACTTTCTTGGTGGTGTCTTCCTTGCAGTAAATGGAAAGCGCCTCGGCGGACAGATAGAAGGCATCTTTTCGCAGTCAACCTACAACACAGGGGAAGGATTCTATGATATTTATCACGATTTCTATAACAATGTGAAGGACTCAGCGAAGCAAGGCAGCATGCAGGTAAATTACCTGAGCATTCCTGTTTTGCTCAATATTCGTCTCTTTCCACGGGCTATTATCCAGGTAGGCCCGCAGTACAGCGGCGTTGTTTCGGTAAATGATAAGGATGAACTGCTGAAGGATGCCAAAGACCTTTTCAAATCAGGTTCGGTAGATGGCGTAGTAGGGCTCTGGATCAATCTGCCTGCTCGCTTTAATATTGGTGCACGCTACATTTTCGGGCTATCGAATATCAATAAGGTAGATGAAACGACTGTTTCCAATGGCAGCACCGGCCAGCAGATAGATGATAGCTGGAAACAAAGGACATTGCAGGTGCACATTGGGTACTCTATTCTGTAGCGTGCAACTTCCTAAGGCCCTTCTTGCATTAGCACAAAAGGGATTTTAAGGGAAAGCAGTCCGTATCATTAGTTGATGCGGCTGCTTTTTGCATGAATACAAACCTTCATGTTTCTAAGTGTTTCTGCCCTTTCGGGCGCGGTCTGAGCATTGAGTAAAGTTTCAGGCGTCGCTATCCCGGTTCTATGTAGTTAGCCTTTGATTCTATGTAGTTAGCCTTTGTGTCTATGTCGTTGGCCTTTGGTTCTATGTAGTTAGCCTTTGGCTCTATGTCGTTAGCCTTCGTCTCTATGTCGTTGGCCTTTGTGTCTATGTTGTTGGCCTTTGGCTCTATGTAGTTGGCCTTTGGCTCTATGTCGTTAGCCTTCGTCTCTATGTAGTTGGCCTTTGGTTCTATGTTGTTGGCCTTTGGCTCTATGTAGTTGGCCTTTGTGTCTATGTAGTTGGCCTTCGTGTCTATGTCGTTAGCCTTTGTGTCTATGTAGTTGACCATTGTTCCATCTATGTACGTATATTCTTACGCAACGCAAAACGAAAAGGCTGTATCTGGTTTGGATACAGCCGCTACTTTCTTTTTGAATTAAATGTTTTTCCTTTACTTCAAGATACTGGTTACCTCTAATTTATTAGGGCAGCCATATTTCTTGTTAGATGCACACGAAGCCAGTAAAAACAGCGCTACAACAGCTACTACAGGCACAATACGACGAAAAGTTGAAATTGCTTTCATATAATCATTCACAAATTTAAAAAATAGAAAAGGTCAGTTACTTTTGTAAAGTTAAGAAAAATAATGAAGCATATACACTTTATAGCCATAGGTGGTGCAATTATGCATCAACTTGCCCTCACACTTCAGAAACAAGGAAATATAATCACCGGCAGCGACGATGAAATAAACGACCCTGCCAAAACGAACCTGGAAATGGCAGGTATTCTGCCCCAGCAATCAGGCTGGTTTCCAGAGCGAATCACTAAAGAGCTGGATGCCGTGGTGCTGGGCATGCATGCTAAGGAGAATAACCCCGAGCTAATACGGGCTGTCGAGATGAATATCCCGATTTATTCCTTTCCTCAGTTCGTATATGAGGTGAGTAAAGAAAAGCAACGGGTAGTTGTAGCCGGCAGTCATGGCAAGACTACGATTACATCTATGATCATGCATATCCTGCAACAGCAGGGCAGGCAGTTCGACTATCTGGTAGGAGCAAAAGTGCCGGGATTCAGTCAGAGTGTACAGCTAAGTGATGCCCCCCTCATCATACTGGAAGGTGACGAATATCCTGCCTCCATAATAGAAAAAAGGCCAAAGATCTTTTTCTACCATCCTCATATAAGCGTATTGAACGGCATAGCCTGGGATCATATCAATGTATTTCCGACATATGAGAATTACTGCAGTCAGTTTGAGCAGTACCTCGAAGGAATGGAAAGAGGTGCGAAATTGTTTTACAATGCTGCGGACCCTGAAGTGGTGCGCATTGTGGAAAAATCAGGAAAGCATCTGGACGCTATGCCTTACAATGTTCCAGCCTTCCATTATGAAACCGGAGATGCATTTATTGAAACAAAGGAGGGGGATGTAAAAGTTTCCGTTCTTGGCAAGCACAATCTCATTAACCTGGAAGCCGCTGTTGCTGTTTGCGAGGCATTGGGCATTGAGCGAAAAGATGCATATGCGGCTATTTCCAGCTTTACCGGTGCGGCAAAGAGGCTTGAAAAGATCTTTGAGAAAGATGGAGTGGTCGCTTATCGCGACTTTGCCCATGCGCCATCCAAGCTCAAGGCCACACTGGATGCGGTCCGCGAGGCTTATGAAGACCGTGAGTTGATTGCCTGCTTTGAGCTGCACACCTATAGCAGCCTGAACGAGCAGTTTCTGAAAGAATACAACGGCAGTATGGACGCTGCAGATCATGCCATTGTCTATTTCAGTCATCACGCGTTATCGCTGAAAGGACTCCCTGCTTTGAAAAAGGAAACAGTACAGGAATATTTCGGACAAGACGTGGAAGTGATAGACAGCAGAGAAACGCTGGAGCAAACGGTTGGAAAACTGTTAGCAAAACGCCAAAAGCCTGTCTGTTTGCTGCTAATGAGCTCGGGAACTTTCGATGGAATTGACTGGAATGGCGTAAGTTCGCAACATATTTAAAGGAAGCAAGTCATGGCACAGCTTATACTAAAGCGCCCTATCATATTTTTCGACCTCGAAACTACGGGCACGGATCACGCAAAAGACCGTATTGTAGAAATTGCGATGGTGAAAATAAGACCCGACGGCACCCGCGAGAGCTACGTGAAAAGAGTGAATCCCGGAATGCCTATCCCTCCCGATTCTTCTGCCATTCATGGCATTCTGGATGAGCACGTAAAAGATGCACCTACCTTCAAGCAAATAGCCCATGGCCTGCACGAGTGGATGAAGGTCTGTGATCTCGGTGGCTACAACAGCAGCAAATTCGATATTCCGCTTTTGGCAGAAGAGTTTTTGCGTGCCGGCATCAATGTAGATTTCACGGAACGCAACATGATAGATGTGCAGCAGATATTCTTTAAAATGGAAAGCCGTTCGCTGACAGCTGCCTACAACTTTTATTGCAGCAAACAGCTTGAAAATGCACACAGTGCAGAAGCTGATGTAATGGCAACCATAGAAGTGCTGGAGGCACAGCTGGACCGCTATACACAGCTTAGCACCGAGGTAAAAGAGCTACATAGCTTTACAGGGGGTGAGCAGCTTGTAGACTATGCACGTCGCGTTGTGATGAAAGATGGCGCGCCGGTATTCAACTTTGGCAAGCACAAAGGAAAGAAAGTAGAAGATGTCTTTAATGCCGAGCCCCAGTACTACGACTGGATGATGCAGGCGGACTTTCCGCTACACACCAAGCAAAAGATCTCAGAAATACTCAATAGAATGAAACTGCAAAAAACAGGCTTGAAAGTTTCATAGCCTGTTTGTAATCACAAACATTTAACGAAAAGCTTCAGAATATTTACTATTTTGGAGCTTTTAATTTTTGTCCCAATTGGATAAGCTTGTCATCATTCCAACCTACAACGAAAAGGAAAATATAGAAAAAATCGTTCGTAAAGTATTTTCCTTGCCGGGCAATTTTCATTTACTCATAGTGGACGACGGTTCTCCCGATGGTACTGCTGATATCATAAAGAATTTGCAGAAGGAGTTTCCTGAGCAGCTCTACATCAAGGAGCGGAAGGGCAAACAGGGATTGGGAACTGCATACATAGCCGGTTTTAAATGGGCTTTGGAAAATGGTTATGAGTATATATTTGAGATGGATGCTGATTTCTCTCACAATCCGGAGGATCTGATCCGTCTGTTTGAAGCTTGTCAGAATGGCGCCGACGTCGCAGTTGGCTCGCGTTATGTGAGGGGCGGTAAAGTGGTGAACTGGCCCTGGGAGCGTATTTTCATCTCCAAAGGCGGTGCTTTATATACGCAGATGATCACCTGGATGCCTGTGAAAGACCCGACCGCCGGTTTTGTTTGCTATAGAAGGCGCGTGCTTGCTACCATTCCGCTGGATCATGTCCAGTTTATTGGGTATGCGTTCCAGATAGAAATGAAATACCGCGCCTGGAAGCTTGGCTTTAAGATAAAAGAAGTGCCTATCACCTTTATAGACCGTACAGAAGGACAATCCAAAATGTCGAAAGGGATAGTGAAAGAGGCGATGTATGGAGTATGGAAGATGCGTCAGTTTAATAATGAACGGATGTCGTAGCGTCGTATGTCTGGCGTGTCAAAAAAAAACTGCCGGATTGTGCTTCCTCAAACGGTTTTCACAGTCCGGCAGGGTAAGTAAAGGGAAAAGTCAGGTTTAGCTCTCCTTTGCTGCATAATTAAACATCCATCGAATGCCAAACCTGTCAAGGCAGCAACCCCAATAGCCCCAGAACTCTTCCCTCATTGGTGCTATATCGCTGCCTCCTTCCGACAATGCCTGAAACAGTCTGTCTGCCTCTTCTTTGGTGTCCGTTTCCAGATTGATGGTAATATTGTTGCCTACTACCAATTTATGTCCCATTGACTCAAGCATATCAGTTCCCATTATCATGGTACCGCCCAAAATGGGCATCATTGCGTGCATGACGCTTTTTGCCTCCTGCTCACTCCATTCGGTTTTGCCGGCTGGTGGCGGTACATCTTTTAGGTACATGATCGGACCCGCAAAATCGGTTCTGAAAACAGATTTATAAAAATTGAAGGCTTCTTCGGCATTGCCCATGAAATTGAGGTAAATGGAAACTGCTGCCATTGTGTTTTTATTTTAAGGTGAATAATAATATTGACTCACAAACTTATTAAAGCGAATGGTTTCCGGACGGGTGTAAAGAAGGCAACTTAGAAGGCCAATTGCGCCATCATTGACCTTGCAGGTATTCCTGCAGAAGGATCACCGCGCTGGTAACGTCAATAAGGCCCTTTTGTTCCCGTTGTTTTTTGTTCAGTCCCATTTGTGCAATGGCCTGAGATGCCATGCGGGAGCTCATTCTTTCATCAATAGTCTCAATAGGAATATGAGGAAACACATGGCGAAACTTCGGTATGAATTTCTCAACTAATGGAGTAGCGTCGGTAGGTGTGTCATCGAAGTTGAGCGGATAGCCGATGATCACTTTTTCAACTGTTTCCTGCGCGCAATATTTTTTAAGATAGCCGATGAGTTCTTTGCTGTCGACCGCTTCGAGGGGAGATGCAATAATCTGCAAGGGGTCAGTGACGGCGACCCCAGTGCGCTTTTTTCCGTAATCGAGTGCAAGGATGCGAGCCATTATCTTTTACCTGCAATTTTTAATACAACAGTTCCATGTTTTCTGATAATATCATTCTCGGCTCGTTTCAGCTCAATGATCTTTTGCTGCATTACCGTTATCCTGTGAATATCAGTTTCGCTCAAAAAGCGATCCGCAAGTTCATCCTGCATCTTCATGATCTTCTTCAGTTCGAAATAGGATAGAGCGCTATCGGCCTCATTCATATAGTTAAACTCGCCACTTAAAGTCTCAATGCCATAGTTATTGCTCCAGTTGGGGCTGATCTCATTTCTGGTATGTAACAATGAAGCCATTTTCTGCTGCACCTGCTGATCCGGAAAGTTGATAAAATAGCTGATCTGTGGCAACGACTGATAAGCATTGATATAATTGAAATAACTATCGTACACCTGTCTTGCCAGAGCGCTTCCAAAAAGATCTGGATCTACCCGCTGCTGAATCAGATCTGCAACGTTATTATACCCCTCGTATTCCTTTTCCCCATGTTCTATAAGCGCCCGTATCAGTTCCCATTCCTGATGTTCTTCGCTGCCTTTCGAAAGTTCCAGCGGACTGCGCAACTGTTCGCTACTGCTGATTGTTTCTGCATTGGGAATGTCCTCTTCTCTTTTCGTTTGTCGTTTTTCCTGATCTACCCGGTCGCGAATGAATTTATTGACGAGATTGACCAGTCCCGCTTCTTCCACCTGCAGCTTGCGCGAGGTTTCGCGGATATAAAAATCCTGTAAGGCAAAGTCTTCGGCTTTATTGATCTTAGAAATACTCTCTGCAACTTCGTTGACCAGCTTGGATTTGGCTACCGGGTCGTTCCCAACCTCTTTCAGTCCTACTTCCAGCCGGAAAGAGATAACGTCCTGCTTTTTCTCCTTTACATACTCATGAAACTTTGCTGCGCCTGATTTCTGAATAAAACTATCCGGGTCTTCGCCTTCAGGCAACAGTACAAGCTTTACATTGAAGCTTTGTGAAAGTGCCATATCCAGGCCTCGCAATGCGGCCTTTACACCTGCGGCATCCCCATCGTACAGGATAGTCAGGTTTTTTGTCAGTTGACCGATAGCACGCAGCTGATCCTCTGTCAACGAAGTGCCGCTACTGGCCACGACGTTTTCTACGCCACCCTGATGCAGTGATATGACATCGGTATAACCTTCAACAAGAAAGCACTCGTCCTGCTTCGCAATGGCCTGCCGGGATTGGTAGATGCCATACAATACACGGCTTTTAATGTATAGCTCATTCTCTGGTGTATTGATGTACTTGGGTGCTCTATCATTGCTTTTTAGAATACGTGCTCCGAACCCAAGTACACGCCCCGTCATGCTTTGAATAGGAAAGATGACGCGCCCACGGTAGACATCGTAGTAAGTGCCGTTCCGGTTTTTTATCAGTCCGGCTTTCTCAAGTAACTCGGTATTATAGCCTTGTTGGGTAGCATGCCGGGAAAAGGTGTCATTGCTTTCAGGGTTGTAACCGAGTAGAAATTTTTCAATAATGTCTTTCCTGAATCCACGCTGCTTGAAGTAAGGGAGGCCAATAACCTGACCTTCTTCAGTATTCAGCAGTGTTTCGTGAAAGTATTTTGCAGCAAAATCGTTCAGGATGCGCAAACTTTCTTCAGATTGCTGCTGCTGCACCTGTTCCGGAGTTCGTTCCGTTTCTTCCAGCGCTATTTTATAATAGTCGGCCAGCCATCGAATGGATTCAGGATAAGTAAGTTTCTCATGATCCTGAATGAAGGTTACGACATTGCCTCCCTTTCCGCAACCAAAGCACTTATAAATACCCTTTGCGCCGGATACATAAAACGACGGTGTTTTCTCTGAGTGGAAAGGGCAGTTGGCAATATGGTTGGCTCCACGCTTTTTCAAACGCACGAACTGACCAATTATTTCAATAATATCGGCACGGTTTAAAACCTCCTGAATGGAACCCTGGGCTATCACTTTGCTAAGTTAGAAGGATATTCTTTGTAAATAAAAAACGCTTCAGCTCATATTTTGTCCTTACTCGAGACCATAACGGCTTCGTTGTTTTCCCGAAGCCATCTTGCCGTAAAGGGACCCTCGGCGAAAAGCAAATCCAGGACACTGAGATTTGGAAGAAAACCTGTCCTTTCCTCAAAAACCTGGTAGTATATAGGGAAATCACAATCGTGGCATGATTCGCCGCCAGGCTTCATTTTTCGCAAATCTTCCTTTGCTTCCGGATATTTTGGGTGATAAGTATCGAGCAGCGTTTCTTCAAATTTCACGCCTAATTGTTGCTGTAACCATTGAAGGGTGGCAAGATTAAAGTCTAAAAGCCTTTCGAAGTTTTCTGTAAACAGCTTTTCCAGAGAGTCTTTATAAAATTCAAAATAGGGTGCATTGTTGTAAGCCGAAACAATTGTTCGCCAATGCTGTTTCCGCCAATGGCTTTTGTTGTCAATGCCGGTTTCATGCATCGGTGCTTTGTGTTCTCTTCCGCCGCCTATGGGAATGCTCATCTTCAAAAGTCCATTTGCACCGGCAATGTAATAGCGATTCCGGTAGGTCATTTTTTCGAAATGTTCCGCAATATCAAAGTGTACTGCATCAACCGCCATCACCCGGCACCACCATTCTATATTAGGAAACGGTAAAACAGAACTTATAACAAAAGACATACAATCTGAAACTAAGCGTTTTAGTAATTTGCGACCGCTGAGCAAAGCTACTCAGTACAAATGTCAGAATGCAGTCTCACTATTTTATTAGAAGATTTTTTCGGGGTTTTTTAAGTTTTGCGTTATTATTCTTTATTACTGCTGTTGCTCAAAGGGCATATGCTTTGCAGGCTGTAGTGACCCGTAACATTTTCTATGCGCCGGTAGAAAAGGATATATTGAAGCCCTACCTTGAAGTTTACTGGCAGGTAGATCCGCGAACTGTAGCCTTTAAGCAGACAGACGGGAAATGGCAGGCTGCACTAAGAACCGATATTGTATTAAGAACAGATACAGGGATTGTTCATGAGGATCATTATATACTCACGAACAATGAAGCGGAAAGTGCGGAAGCTACACGCTCAGAAACCATCATTGACCTGCGCCGGTATATGGTAGGAGAAGGCAAGTTTTGGGTCAGTATTACCCTTACTGACGAGGCGAGAAAGAGCAATCAATATGTTTATAAAGACAGTTTTGCAGTAAAAGCGGATGATCAGCAACCGATGATCAGCGACATTCAGCTCGTCGATACTGCCATTGTGTCCTCCGGACAAAGCGTTTTTCAACGCAACGGGAAAACACAGATACCACTTTGCACCAACTTTTTCGACGAAGGAAGAAAGATACTCCACTATTATGCAGAAACATATCATACGAATCGGATAGATACCATACAAGCGCCTTTAGTTGAAAGGGTATTCATCAGTCGTAAACAGTTCGAGGAGCCAGTGAATGATCTGCTTACAATGGATACCGTCAGTGTGGCGCTATTACAGATTGCGGAGGGGGATATTTCGCTGGCCACATTGCCTTCTGGAAACTATTATCTGAATATAGTACTGGAACACGAACATAAGCCGATAGCCAGCAAAGCACTATTCTTTCAGTTGTTAAACAAAAACCCGCAAGCCGTTGCAAAGAAAGAGCAGAAGAGCGATTCAGCTGCAGAAAGCGCCTTACCGACTTTCCTCAATCTTAATAAGACTTTCGTTGCCAGGTACACTCCTGCACAGATAAGAGCGATTTTGAAAATGCTGATACCAATAGCAACTCCCAATGAAAAGGTCTCGATCAATGGATTTATTAAACGCCCTGACGATACCTATGCACGCTATTTCGTTTATAATTTCTGGGTAGCGCGGAATAAACTGAAGCCAGAGGAGGCATGGAAAGACTATGCGGAGAAGGTTAAGAAGGTGAATAAGCTGTTTGGTTCCACTATGCTCAATGGTTATGAAAACGACAGAGGAATGATATACCTCAAATATGGCGAACCTACAGAAAGGATTCAGGTGGAGAATGAAAGTGGTGCCTTACCTTACGAAGTGTGGCAGTATAACACTCTGGATAATGCAACTAATGCGGTTTTCCTTTTTTACAGAGCGGGATTTGTGGCCAATGATTATAGGTTATTGCATAGTACCGTGAACGGTGAAATGAAGAACAGAAGATGGCGGGAGACATTATATCCAAATGGAGCCAGTCAGGACGCGAGCAATTCAAGAGCGGAGCAATATCTGGGAAATAGGTAATTGTTGTTTTTTTTGTTTCTTCGTTTCTTTGTTTTCTTGATTCAGCAAAGAGTAAAATCAACGAAAAAGCGTAGAAGCAAAAAGCGAAACCACCAATGCAGATTCATTTTTATAAATATCATGGCACTGGCAATGACTTTATCCTTATTGATAACAGGGATCAAAATGTAGTGCTGGATAAGGAGCGGATCGCTTTTTTGTGTCATCGCCGATTTGGTATCGGTGCGGATGGGTTAATGCTTTTGGGCAATGAGCCTGGCTATGACTTCAGAATGGACTATTACAACTCAGATGGTAATGAAAGCTCGATGTGTGGCAATGGAGGCAGATGTATCAGTGCTTTTGC